>JAKLES010000141.1 GCA_022711575.1 Deltaproteobacteria bacterium
TTCTAAAAACATTAAATGGTTCTTTACTGTTTGTCCCGTGGTATCCTTTGACATTATACCCAGCCGCCTTGGCCGCCGCGTCCACCATCTTCTGCAATTCAGCCTTGTTCTTCTCTGGGTCTTTGGCAAAGTCAAGGTAGCGGGCGTCGGCTTCCCGGACAGAATACTTCACCTCCGCCGGCTCGACCTTAACCTTCCGCTTCCCCAGTAATACAATCATCCCCTTATCCGGATTCGCATACCCGTCATACCCGGCTTTCAGGACAGCCTTCTCAAACGTATTGGAAACATGCTCGCCCATGACCTGGGACACAAGGATCTGCCTTGAATAGGGATTGTAGACCTTCAGGCCGGAGAAATCTGCACTATGACGGAAGGTACCGACTCCGGGCTCGGGATGAATACCGTATTCAGGGGAATCGTAATAGAAATAAATCCTCTGCCAGAGGGGAGATTTTTGATTGGATGGTAAGCGCAGCCGGGCAGCATCAGCCAGCCCGGTGCCGTAGA
Organism: Deltaproteobacteria bacterium; assembly: GCA_022711575.1. Taxonomy (GTDB): domain Bacteria; phylum Desulfobacterota; class Syntrophia; order Syntrophales; family Smithellaceae; genus UBA8904. The sequence continues at coordinate 511 of JAKLES010000141.1, forward strand.
ATTTGCTGTCTAAGACTGTTCTTTGTTGCCTGGAGTAGTGGATTCCGGCTTCAACCCGTATTTCTGGATCAGTTCCGGTAACCCTTCCTCGAAGCTGTTGTGATCGGCCAGTTCCTGTTCGTCCGGTAGTTCCTCTCCGGCTGGTGATACTGTACTGCTCGGCATAACTGGCCTTGATTGCCCGCGCCTTTGCCCTGGGGACATCAATGTCCCCCACTTCGCTGCTAATTCCGGCGTTATCGATTGCCCGCTGATACCCTCTGCCTCTAACCTCGCCCTGTTCTTCGGATCCAATGTATCCCCCTATGTTAATGCCTTCAAAATACTTAAAGCCACCCGAAATGGTTGCCTTTACGGCCGCTTCCCAGTGGTCCCTGAAATCATCATTGGAATATCCATCCCCTATGTTTACAATATATACACCGTTCCTGTCGTGGTCAAGGTAAAAATTTGCTGAAGTGGTATTTCGCTCCATCTCGGATTGAAGTTTTGCGATCTCTTCCCGGGTGATTACGCTCCCGTCTTTTTTCTCGATACGTACAAGTGGTTGGTTTTCATTTACATTTTTAGGCGCAGCCGGTTTTGTGTACCCGACAGCTGCCTGATCCAGGACATATCCAAGGTACGCGGCAAGCCCGTCAAGTTTTTCCTTGAAGCTGGCAGTCATCCCACTCTCGGCAGGGAATATCTTAAAGACAGTCTTGGGATTATTGTAGTATTTGCCTTCTTCGGTCCAGGATCCGACAGAAGAAACAAGACCCTCTATTTTCAGACCCAAAGTCTTTGCAACCGCTTCGAAATGGGGGGTTAGCTCCTTGATGATTTCTTCATGCATGGACTCTTTTTTCTCGTACGGGAGCCCTTCAATCGCCGCATTACCTTCATCAGCCAGTGATATGCTTTCAAGATTAAGGTTAACCGGAAGTTTATTTGACGCATGAACAAGTTCCCGTTGAGTCCTGATATCGCCGATGCGTTTTGCGAATTTCTTAAAGTACCTTGCTTCAGACGGGGACATATCCTCGATAACTTTTTTATCAGGATAGGCAACCTGCTTCCGGGACAGCTTTGATATTTCCTTCTCTGTAACGCCAGCCTCCTTCATAGCATCACGAAGGCGCTCAACTTTCTTCGGGCTGTTCCATGCCGTCAGGATAATATCTACCGGATCCTCCTTGGCAATATCGCCGTAAGTAAGGTTATTGGCTGCCTGGACCGGGTCCTCTCCGGAAAGGATTCTATCTGCCAGGGCTGCAGCCGTAGACCAGGATGCAGCCTGACCTTCTGCGGGTTTCCAGCCTAATTTTCCTGAAGTTCGCTGAACACCAATAGCTATAGCAGAATAAAGGGGATCCCGGGCAATGGCATATTTTATTACTCCGGTTGGCTTGCCGTAGGTTTCGCCGCCGTAAATAAAAGACATGTAAATGTCTAAGGCAACGGGATCTAAATTCAAGAGACCATTCTGCATGAAGCTCCTGACCTTGTTTCCCGTTTCATCATGCCTCCCGATTGGTTCATTCAATATGGCAGAAGCAGCGTTGTCAATAGAAGTCGACAGCCCCATCCCGGCTAAACGCTTTTGTATAACTTCCCGTGATGCGTTGGCAGGCAAGTCTTTTGTGCGGTTCCATGCAATGAACGCACTACCCGTATGATTTAAGACAGATGAATTAGGAGAGAAGGCGGCATTGAATTTCAGGATAAGGTCAGCCATCTTCTTGTTGCCTTTGGACAGGATATTAATTGCCTTATTCAACCGGAGATCCCAGTCCTTATTCTCGGCACCGGCTTTGTAGATAGGAAGAACCTCCCTTTCTGGCTTTAGGTTTTCAATAGCCCGGAGAAGATTTCTTCTTTGGATTACGCCGGTACCCGCAATGCGGGCTTCGGTCCATCCCTGGCGTTTTAATGCCGGGATAATTTTATGCCATTCACGATTTTCCTTGGCAAGTTCGGCGGGTGTTATTGAGAATAGTTCGGCTTGTTCTTTTGCTGAAGCTGGCTTCCCAGCTGCGCGTAGCTCAGGGATATCCTTGCCTTCAGACAGTAATTTCCCTAGACGGGTTGCCCGCTCTTCTTCTGAAGCTCCGTATTTGCTGAGGTCTCTCCCTTGGAGCTCTGCGGCGTGGGCGAATTCATGCCAGACATCATACTCATTGGAACCCATATTGAGCGTGATCTCTGACCATTCTCGTC
>JAKLES010000142.1 GCA_022711575.1 Deltaproteobacteria bacterium
TTGTTTCGCCACATTGGCGACGAGACAGACGTACCGGCAGGCGACATCGGTGTCGGCGGCCGGGAAATTGGCTATCTTTATGGTTATTACAAGAAGATTCGCAATGAACACACGGGCGTTCTGACCGGCAAGGCTCTGGAGTATGGTGGAAGTTTAATTCGTCCCGAAGCCACCGGTTACGGTACGACCTATTTTGCAGCGGAAATGCTGGCCACGCGCGGCCTGGATTTCAAAAGCAAGACCGTGGCAATCAGCGGTGCCGGCAACGTGGCGCAGTACGCAGTTGAAAAAGTTAACCAGTTGGGTGGCAAGGTTATTTCTCTCTGCGATTCGACGGCTTGCATCATTGACGACGCCGGGATTGACGAGAACAAATGCAGTTATGTGCTGGATCTGAAGAACGTCAAACGAGGCCGCATCTCAGAATACGCCGACAAATATCAAGGAACGAACTGCTACGAAGGTAAGAATGTCTGGGATGTCATCCGCGAACAGGGCATCAAAGTTGATATCGCCCTGCCCTGCGCCACCCAGAATGAAATCAATGGCAAGAACGCCGCCGCTTTGGTGAAAAACGGCTGTTACTGCGTCGCTGAAGGCGCGAACATGCCGTCCACGCCGGAAGCTATCAAGATTTACCAGGAAAACAAGATTCTCTACGGTCCCGGCAAAGCCGCCAACGCCGGTGGCGTGGCCACATCCGGTCTGGAAATGAGCCAGAACAGTCTGAGGCTCTCCTGGACCCGTGAAGAGGTCGATAACCGTCTGCTCCTGATTATGAAGAGCATCCACAAAAATTGTTATGATACGGCGGAATCCTATGGTAAGAAAGGTGATTATGTCACCGGTGCAAACATTGCCGGCTTCACCAAAGTAGCCAAGGCCATGCTGGCTTATGGTGTGGTGTAAAATAATTAAGGAAAGGTCGCAGGATGTTACACGTGGACGAATGCGACCATTTCCTTCTAACAATAGATTCATCATGCAACTTGAATTCGTGGAGATCGTATGGATTTTAAACCAAAATCCTATGAGAAAATTTGTCAACTGATCGATAAAGGGGTTGACATTCCCAATCCCGGAACAATCGATATTGGCGATGATGTCAACGTCAATCAAATTGGGGGAAAGGGTGTTTCGATTTATCCGGGTTGCCGGATTTATGGCAGCAAAACGGTCATCTCATCCGGCTGCAAGCTGGGCTACGAAGCCCCTGTCACGATTGAAGACTGTCAACTCGGAGCAAAAGTCGAGTTGAAGGGAGGCTTCTTCAGCAAATCCGTCTTTCTGGAAAAAGCGAATATGGGCATGGGCGCTCACGTCCGAGAGGGATGCATTCTGGAGGAAGAAGCCGGCGGCGCCCATTGCGTCGGCTTAAAGCAGACCATTCTTTTCCCATTCGTAACACTGGGCAGCCTGATTAACTTCTGCGACTGCCTGATGGCAGGCGGTACCAGCCGCAGCAATCACAGTGAAGTGGGAAGCTCCTACATCCATTTCAATTTTACACCCGATGCCGACAAAACAACGCCTTCCTTACTTGGCGATGTCCCCCGGGGGGTGATGCTCAACCAGCCCCCCATTTTTCTGGGTGGCCAGGGTGGAATGGTAGGTCCGGTGCGCCTGGGATATGGCAATGTTGTTGCGGCCGGCTCCGTCCTGAGGCATGATTACCCTGGCAACAATCAACTGATTTTTGAGAAAGCACCTGGTGGAAGCGTGAAGGACTACATTCCGGCTATCTACCCCGGCATGGTACGCATGGTGGAAAATAACATCCTCTATCTGGCCAACCTGAAGGCTCTTGAGGCTTGGTATGCACACGTAAGGAAGCCTTTCCTGGAAGCCCATCCCTTCGGTCCTCTCTTGTTTGCTGGTATTATGGAGCAGCTTTCTGCAGCTAAAAAAGAACGTCTGAAGAGATTAAAAGCGATGACGGAAAAAGCCACGGCCTCCTCCCCCAAAAAGCGGCAGGCAATCACTGCCCGTAAAAGGCAAGAGTTGTATGAACAAATCAGCTTTATTGAGGGACTCTTCACCGATAAAATGCCGGAAGTTCTGGCCCCGACGGTTTCATCCCGCGAGGCATTTCTGGACGATTTCGAGAAGACCGTGGGAAGCAACAGGGCAAATTATATCGAGACTATCCAGAGCCTGCCCGCAGCGATTTCGTCAAAAGGCGTAACGTGGTTAGGCAGCATCGTTGATGCAATGACTGCAAAGGTTGCGCAGTCTGTTCCGGCCCTGGCTTTATTCAAAAAAAGATAGCGAAATCATTCTGATCAGTTGATTCACCAATGGTGAATAAGAGCAAAAAGGAGATAATTGATGGGTAAATTATTTGGAACAGACGGCATCAGAGGAGAAGCCAATCGCTATCCGATGAACGCGGCAATAGCTTTCAGTGTTGGGCAGGCCGTAGCACACTTATTCAAAAAAGACAAACACCGCGCCCACGTGATCATTGGAAAAGATACCCGGATTTCGGGATATATGCTGGAGAGTTCACTGGAAGCGGGAATCACGTCCATGGGGGGATGCCCTATCCTTGTCGGCGTGCTGCCAACCCCGGGGATTGCCTTCATTACCCAAAGCATGCGGGCTGACGCCGGCATTGTCATTTCCGCTTCACACAATCCCTTCCAGGATAATGGTCTAAAAATTTTTGGAGG
>JAKLES010000143.1 GCA_022711575.1 Deltaproteobacteria bacterium
TGTCCTTCTTCATCCAAGCCCTTGTTTCTTTTATTATAGCGTTCAATCTGAGCCAACACCATCTGCGGTGTGATTTCCGCTTCCGCGTTATTGTTGAACCAGTGGTTGTAGGATTCGATATTGCCTGCTTTTAGTTTCGCAATGTCCGGTCCGGCGCAGTTATACCACATGCCAAATCCTGCCGCCTTGGCAATCGCCAGATGAGTCTTATCATTCCAGGCATGGCTTGGTGAGGCCATCAGCAGAAGGCCCAAAACGATCAAAAATTTTAATGCAATATTTTTCATAATATTCCTTTGCATATTGTAATTTCATCACTTCATGCGGCTGAAAAGAATGCTCCCCGAGATGAGCATGGCTGCGGCAAACAGCGTGATGATTCCCAGATCAACATAAAACGGATAGGTGTTCATGCCTAAAAGCGCGCCGCGCACGCCGTCCACGGTGTAACTGAGAGGGTTGAGTTTCACCAGGCCATGGAGCCAGGTGGGAAGTTTGTCGTCCACCGGAAAGAGCGCGCCGGACAAGAAAAATAGAGGGAAAATCAGAAAAGCTGAAATCACCTGAAACCCCTCCAGGCTCTCCAGCAGGGACCCCAACGCCAGCCCCAGCGAAACCAGGGCGATCGATGTAATGAACAAAATCAACAAGGCCTGCGGAAGGCCCCACGGATTCACGGAAGGAAACAGAAAAGAAAAAACAAAAAGGATCACCACCTGCAGAAGGACATCGGTGCAACCGCCGAGTACTTTCCCGAAAAAGATGCTGATGCGCGTTACCGGGGCAACCAGAACGGCCTTCAGCACATCGAGCTTGCGGTCCCAGATGATGTAAAGGCCGAAAAACACCGAACCGAAAATGACCGACATGGTCAAAACGCCGGGATAAATGTAGTCGCGATAGTTGACGGCGCCTACGGAGAGAGAAGCGCCGATGCCGCTTCCGAATAAAAAAAGCCACATCATCGGCTGGACAATGCTGGAGACGATTCGGCTTTTTTCCCGCCAGAAGACTTTGAACTCCCGCCACCACACGGCGGCAATGCCCAGGAGTTCTCTCTGAAACCAATTGGAATGCATTGTTTCATCTTCCTCTCTGGCGATAGCGGGCAACGGAGTCCACCCAGCTTTCCCCACTTTCCACGGCATCTACGCGGATATCGCGGCCGGTGAGTTTGATAAAGACATCATTGAGCGTGGGTTTTCGCATTTCTACACTGACGACGCCGGGAATCAGAGGCAGGAGTTCGGCCAAATGCAGATGGGCCGATTTCATGGTGATTTCAGTCGTTTCGCCTGCGATCTTCACCGCGGACACATAGGGAAGCGAGCGGATGATGTCCAACGGCGGCTGAGACGCATTGATCACGACGATATCGCCGCCCAGCGTGTCGATCATGTTTCCAGGAGTGTCCAGAGCAATGATCCGGCCTGTGTCGATGATGCCGATGCGATGGCACATCGCTTCAGCTTCTTCCATGTAGTGTGTGGTGAGCACAACGGTGGTTTCTTCTTTTTGCGCCATTTTACGGATGTATTCCCAGGTGCGGGCGCGCGTCTGCGGGTCAAGTCCCAGCGTCGGTTCATCCAGAAACAGCACAGCAGGGCGGTGTAAAAGACCGCGTGCCAGTTCCAGCCTGCGTTTCATGCCGCCGGAATACGTTTTGGTCAGATCATCGGCGCGCTCCCGGAGGTCAACCAGGTCCAGCATTTCTTCAATCCAAAGACTCCGCACGGATGGCGGAATTCCGTAGAGACGGGCGTGCAGCTGAAGATTCTCGCGCCCGGTCAGGATAGTATCCAGCGTCGGATCCTGGAAAACAATGCCGACTTTGCGTCGGACCTGTGTCGGTTGCTTCGCAATGTCAAAACCCGCGATGACCCCGGTTCCGGAGGTGGGCCGAACAATGGTGCAGAGCATCCCGATAGTTGTGGTCTTGCCCGCGCCGTTAGGGCCCAGCAGCCCGAAGATTTCGCCTTTTTGAATATCCAGATCAATGCCGCGTACAGCCTGAATCTTGCCGAATGTTTTCGCTAGTGCTCGCGTTTCAATAATGGCCATCGTCAAGTCGATCCAGTCAGGTTAGTCGGCATTCATTGCGCCCGGCCAGAGATAATAAAAGCCTGACCTGATGTTAAATATTTCCGGTAGCGCAACATTGATCAAAGATATCCTGGCCGCGTCCGGGGCTGCCGCCCGATAATAATTATCTTCGGGAGCGTCATTGCGCCGGTAAACCACCACACGGGCATCGTCAGCAATCCCCGCTATTATTTTGGTCTCTTTGATCGCGTCGCGCATGTAACCGATTTTATCGATCAGCTTCAACCGCAACGCATCGTCGGCAATAAACACCCGAGCGGTGGCAACTTCTTTCAGCGATGACTCGTCAAGTTTGCGGTGCTGTTGGACTAAATTGATAAATCGCTTGCCGAAGGCATCAACGGTCTTTTGCATCAGTATTTTTTCTTCGTCGTTTGATTCGCGGAAAGGCGAACCCATGTCTTTATTGGTTCCCGATTTGTTGGTTTCAACGCTCAGACCAATCTTATCCAACAGTCCGACGGCTTTGGGACGCATAAAAATTACACCGACGGAACCGGTCAGCGTTGTGGGGTGCGCCGTGATCATATCGGCGGGCAAGGAAAGATAATATGCGCCGGA
>JAKLES010000144.1 GCA_022711575.1 Deltaproteobacteria bacterium
GTGGAAAAGACATCCTGCATCTTTTGCGAAGTTCCGATCATGTCTTCAAAAGTATTGCCGCTTAAGCGATGCCGCATTTCACGCTGCTCTTGTTCCAGTTGCGAGAGATGGAATGCCCGCCGCAGCACAACTTTCAGTTCATCTAATTGAATCGGTTTGTAGAAGAAGTCGTATGCGCCTTTTTCGACAGCGCACAGAGCGTTTTCCTTTTCACCGCGTCCGGTAATGATAATCACCTTGGTCTGGTTATAGACATCAAGGATGTGATCCAGGACAGCGAAACCTTCTTCAACACCGGCTGGATTCGGCGGTAGTCCCAGATCCAGGGTGACCACGGACGGCTGCTCTTTATTAATCATGGCGATAGCGGTTTCCCGGTCTTCAGCCAGAGAAACATCATAGTCCGCCGTCAACGCCCATTTCATCTGAGTGCGCAGATCTTCATCGTCATCAACGATTAATAGTTTTTGTTTGCGCAAAATAACACCTCGTCATTTCCAGTCATTCACGGTTTTTCCCAAGCGGCAGCAGTATTTTGAATACGGTTCCTTTGCCTTCTTCACTTTCCACGTTCAACTTGCCGCCATGCGTACCCACAATAGTTTTACAGTGATAAAGGCCAATGCCCATGCCCTGCTTTTTTGTGGTCTGAAAAGGCCGGAAAAGATTTTTCTCCATAAATTCTTTAGAAATTCCGCAGCCCGTATCGCTTACGGAAATTTCTACCCAGTTATTCAGAAAACTTGTGGCCACAGAAATATGCCCGTTATTTCCTGTCGCATCGTATGCATTCATGAGAAGATTTTCAAGCACTTTGTGCAACTGTTCCGGGTCAATAGGAAGCAGTGGCACATTCTGATCGAAGTTTTGAGACACGGGAACTTTTACATATTTCTTCAAATCGGCGATCGCCGTGGTTATCAGGTCATGAATATCGGTTTCACGAAGGGAAAGATCAATCTTCTGGCTTAAGAGAGAAAGGCGGCTATTCATCTTGTTAATCTTGGACACACTCTGGGAAATCGTTTTCAGCGCATCGGCACGGAACTCCGGATTGTCCATATGCAGAGGCAGATTTTGCGTCACCAGAGACAGTTTTGATGCCAGATTTTTCAAATCGTGCATAAAGAAAGCAGACATCGTCTGAAATGCCTCCTGCTCCTTGGTCTGGCGCAGACGTTCCGAAAGTCTCAGACTTAATAAAGCAGCTGCGGCCTGATCGGAAATTGTTTTAATCAGTTCCGATTCTTCAAAGGTCAGCGCTTCATAAAATACTTTTTCGCTTAAAGTCATGATGCCAATGAGCTGTCCCGCGGCATTAAGAGGAACGCAGTAGCGGATGCGTGATTCCTTGGTTTCCAATTTATAGGTCTGAGCCAGATCAGAAACCCAATCATCCTCTCGCCCTTTCAGATCAAGCGGCATTTTTTGATTGGTCATGGCTCGGATCATTTTCTTTCCGCCTTCTTTAAAAAAGGGCATTTCTTCGACCTGGTCTGCGGTAAACACTGTTGATCCGCCAAAGGATAACTGCTCCTCCTTTTCGTCAACAAGCCAGATGCTGACGGAAAGAATCTCCAGGGTATCCGAAACCATTTTGACGATAATGCCGCAGAGCTCCTCTGTTTTGGTGACCGAGGCGGTTCTCTGCGTGAAGTCTTCCCATATTTTCTGATAATCGTATAGCGGACGCTTTAAATGCCGGCTGATAAAACGCTTTCGTTTGATGCGCAGCCGGTCGGAAAGCAGAAAAGTGGCCAGAGCAATCATCGTGACAAAAACCAGGAAGATAATCAGGTTGATACTTCGAAGCCATTCGAAATTCAGTGAAATCCAGGCAATTACTCCCAATGTTATAAAATAGGCGCCAACAATCAGGACAGTGAGGGAAGTATAGAGAAACTGGTGTGAAAGTTGAATGCTGACATTCAGCGGTTTGCCGCGAAACAGCGACCGGAAAATTAAAACGTTGGCGATCAGAAGAGCGCCCAGATCAACCAAATAAAGACCAGTATCCACGCCGTTGAAAAGCACAGCTTGACTGTCCGTGAAAATCCGTATTCCAAAAATACTGCCGATACCCAGAAACATGAACTTGGTTTGCCAACGAATGTGGCCGGTAGAATGACGGAACGTTCTTTCCAGGTTCATGAGGATGAATATGGATGTTATACTCGAGAAAATATGCCACAGATAGCCGGACCATCCTGTCCTGATAAAAAAAGTTTGCGAATTCTCCGGAGCCAGCACTAAAGAAATAAACTCATTATTAAAAAAAGTAACCAAGGAAAGCGGTGCAGCAACTGCCAGCAGCAAAACCCATTTCCATTTGGATATTTGCTCGGCATAGTTTGCACGGGCAAAACTGATGCTGAAGAGCAGCCAGGCAGCCGGCACAAAAGAGGCAACAATAAACAGCAGCCGCTGCCGGAAAAGAAATTCCGAAAGTGTGCCGGCCTGATACACAAAACCAGTAAGGGCAGCCTCCAGAGATAGAAGCAACATCCCCAAGGCAAATATGCCCTGGACAACAGAACGCGGCCCGCGGTAAATACCAATCGCAAGCACTGCAAGTGTCACACCCGCCGCCACAAATGAAAGCCCGACATTAAAAGCCATGATCCATCCGTCACTTCATTTTTTTAATGAACAGTGTCATCATC
>JAKLES010000145.1 GCA_022711575.1 Deltaproteobacteria bacterium
GCCAGTGATTTCGGACTAAAGCAGGCCAGTCGTTTCGGACCAAAGCAGGCCACTTCCCAGACGTATTTTTATCGCCTGGAACTGCCTTGATCACCGAAAAGAAAGACTGACATTCCGGCATAAACCAGGCCACCTTTTAAGAGCAACATGGGCTCGTATAAAGACAAAATCTTTATACGATGGCAAACACACCAATCACAATGTTGCAACTTAGACGAATATTACAACTCAGGGCACAAGGAAGATCCAATCGATCGATAGCGGATGCACTCGCCATAGGGAGGGACGCGGTCAATGGCTATGTTAATCGAGTTCTCTTGCTTGAAAAAAGTGAAGAATCTTTACTGAAATTAACGGATGAAGAACTGGGTTCTTTGCTTTACAAAGAGCCATCTGAAGCACCATTTGACTGGAGGCTGGCTGATCTGCAAGGACGGATTCCACATCTGTGCGATGAATTGAAAAAGCCTAAAACAACCCGGATGATACTCTGGGAAGAATATAGGAATGTGGTCCCGGAAGGTTATGGATATACTCAATTCTGTGAGCACCTTAATCGCTTTTTGGAAACCCGGAAAGCTGTAATGCATTTTGAACATGATCCGGCTGCCAGTATGATGTTTGACTTTGCCGGTGATCCAATCCATCTGGTTTGCCCTGATACCGGCGAAATCATCAAATGTGTGGTACTGGTCTGTACGTTACCCTTTTCAGGTTATACTTACATCGAGGCCCTGGCCTCAGCCCGTCGTCCCCATTTGTTACAGGCACTTAATAATGCGCTGGAATATTTCGGCGGAGTACCTCTGTCAGCAAAGACGGACAATATGAAGCAGATTGTTAAAAAAAGCAATCGGTATGAGCCTTCATTCGATTCATTGGCGGAACAATGGTCATTGCACTACAATACAACCCTGATGGCTTCACGTGTTGCAAAACCAAGAGACAAAGCATCGGTCGAGAGCCATGTTAATGCAGTTTATAACCGCATCTACGCACCCTTACGTAACATGGTCTTTCATAGTCTTCGTCAAATCAACGAGAGCCTTTTGGAACAGCTGGAAAAGTTCAACGCGCGGAATTTTCAGCGATGTGATTATAGCCGGAAGGACCGTTTTCTTTTGCATGAGAAAGCATTATTAGGATCTCTTCCAGATGAGCCCTTTATACCCAAGTGCAAGGTCTTTACTAAGGTTCAGCGAAATTGCCATGTTACACTCGGAGAGGATATGCACCATTACAGTGCACCATACAAGTATATCGGGCGAGAGATAAATCTGGTTTATGATGTTGATAACGTAGAGATATACTTTGAGTCAGCGAGAATAGCCTGCCACCGGCGTAACTACAAAAGGAATGCTTATACCACAGTGGTTGAGCATTTACCCCCTGATCATCAGCATTACACTAAAATAAAGGCTTACACAAGCGAATATTTTACTGATCAGGCCAAACAGGTCGGAGAGAATACAGTGATAACAATCAATAAAATACTAGAACAGAAAATCTTTATTGAGCAGACCTACAACTCTTGCCTGGGTGTGTTAGGGTTGCAGAAGAAATACGGTAAAGATCGTCTGGAGGCAGCCTGTACGAGAGCCCTCAAGGGTTATAAAGTGGGCTTGGGTACCATCCGCAGCATCCTGGAAAAGAACTTAGATCAGGTTCCAATCCAAACAGAATTAAGTCTCAATATCCCGGAACATGACAACATAAGAGGTTCAGAATCATATCAATAAGTAACTAAAAATGAATCAGACAAATGATTAACACAGATCAAACAATGGAGCAGCTTACACAGTTGAAGCTGCATGGTATGGCCCAAGTTTACACTACAACCATTGGGCTGCCTTCTCATGAACTGCCAACAATCCATGAAATGATGGCGCTGTTGGTAGAATCAGAAACCCGTACCCGAACCGAACAGCGAACTCAGATGTATCTCAAGATCAGCAGCCTCCGTTATGACGCGATACTTGAACAGGTACAGTGTTCACCAGGGCGGAATCTTACACGAGCTCAGCTTCTTGCCATGGCCGACTGTTCCTTTGTCCAAAGAGCAGAGAACATCCTGATCACAGGACCGACCGGATGCGGGAAAAGTTACCTGGCCTGTGCTTTTGGCCGTCAGGCCTGTACTCTGGGGTATAAAGTATTATATCTGGGAATGAATCGGTTTACTGAAAAGCTTGCGCTCTCAAAACTTGAAGGTTCTTATATTAAATTACTCAACCAGCTCGAGAAAATTCCTCTGATAATATTGGATGATTTTGGTCTCACACCCCTAGAACCACTTGTTAAAGTTGCTCTGTTACAAGTACTTGAAGATCGATATGGAAAACGATCAACAATAATAACATCACAGCTACCGGTCAATAAATGGCACCAGTATATTAATGAACCTACTCTTGCTGATGCAATCATGGACAGATTGTCAGGTTCTGCTCACCGATTTGAATTAAAAGGAGAATCACTAAGGAAAAAATCCTAATGAAAATAATGTAATTTTAACACCCCAAATGCTCTTGAAAAAAGTGGCCTGCTTTACCCCGAAATAGGTGGCAGGGTTTACTCCGAAATGAGTGGCCTTGTTTGACCGAAATAATCAA
>JAKLES010000146.1 GCA_022711575.1 Deltaproteobacteria bacterium
TGTAACCAGAAAATAACAATGTACCAAAATCGGTAATTAGTAGTGTAGGTTTTTCGGAAAACAAGAATGTAGTGTTTTCGGAAAACAGCGATGTATGATTCAAGGGAAGGAGATTTGCCCCGCGGGGCAAATCTCCTTCCCTTGGGGCAAGTCAAATTAATCGATTATTTCGGTTGGAATTAAAACCTCCAACCTTATGACAAAGAAAGACTTAAACCTATGGATCATGTATCATCAGATTCACCACTATCAGCGACTCGGATTTAGCTCTGAACGTATTGCCCGATATTTCGGGATGGACGGCAGGACAATCCGAAAGTACCTCTCAATGACAGAGCAGGACTTTGAGCGATTCCTTATTTCCAAGGGGCAACGTGAAAAGGTATTATCAGCCTATGAGAATTTTATAGTCCAGAAGTTGTCCGAGTTTCAGGATACTTCTACTGCCCAGATTCACGACTGGCTTAAAGAACATCATCCCGATTTTCCTGATGTGTCATCCAAAACGGTGTACAATTTCGTGATGTATGTCCGACAAGCTAACAATATTCCGATAGTAAAACCCCTCAGAGAGTACGCCCCAGTAGCAGAACTGCCTTATGGGGAACAGGCGCAGGTGGATTTTGGGGATTACAATATGCGCATGAGCGGTGGCACACGCAAGAAAGTAAGATTCTTTGCCATGGTATTATCCAGAAGCCGTATGAAATTCATCTGGTTTTTGGATAAGCCTTTCACAGCCCAAACCGTATGCCAGGCACATGAAAAGGCCTTTGAGTTTTTTGGTGGCATCCCCAAGACCATCGTGTACGATCAGGACAGGACTCTCATCGTGGATGAGAACCTGGGAGACCTTATCCTGACTTCAACCTTCAAGAAGTACACCCAATCCAGGAGCTTTACCCTGCATTTTTGCAGGAAATCCGACCCTGAGAGCAAGGGAAAAATCGAAAATGTCATACAGTACGTCAAGAAGAACTTCCTTTACAACAGGGCTTATTATGACCTGGAAGCACTGAATACCGAAGCCATTGCCTGGTTAGCCAGGACGGCCAACTTTCTTCCACACAACTTTACAAAGTTATCTCCAGATAGTGAGTTTCTTATTGAAAAAGAATACCTAAAACCGTATACACCGCTAATAGTCGAGAATATGCAAGATAAAACCTATACCGTTAGAAAAGACAATACCATCGCATTCAGAAGTAACTTTTATGAACTCCCCAGGGGAACTTATAAGGGTGAAGGAACTCGGGTCATTGTCAGGGAAAATGACAATACCCTTTCTATTTACAACCTTCAATCAGGTCTGATCTGCTCCTTTCCGATCTCAGGACTAAGAGGGCAAAAGATCACCAATACCAACCACCGACGCGATACTTCCAAAACGCTTGATGAGATGATAAACCAGGCTGCTGCCCACTTCACACAAAAAGAACTGGCACTCGGCTATATCAATCAGATCCGTAAAATTCATCCCAGGTATACCCGTGACCATTTACAGGTTATCCTCAGAGCTTTGCCCCTTGCCAATCAGATTACCAGTGATAAAACGCTGGACTTTTGTTTGTTAAATGAACTTTTCAATGGACACGAGTTTGAGCAGGTGCTTCATGTGCTTCTTCTCGAAAATCAAACATCCCCACGGCAAAACACCATTAAACTCTTCAATAACGGGAACCTTGATAAAGCGGTAAAGACCCCTCAGACAAGCAATATCCAGGATTATGAAAATATTATAAATCAATAAACTAACCCAAATGACAAAAACGGAACTGATAAAAAACCAATGCAAACAGTTAAATTTAACCGCTCTTTCGGCTCGACTGGATGAAATCCTTGCCGATGCCCAGAACAAGAACGTCAGTTACTTAGAACTCATCAAAACCCTTATGGAAGAAGAAATAAACCACCGACAAGAAAAGGATATGGCCAAACGTACGCACCAGGCAAGACTGCCTTTGTGTTACAACCTTGACCTGTATAATTTTACTGTAAACAATGGGCTTGAAAAAAAACAGCTTAACCAGTTGCGTGAACTACATTGGCTGGAACAAAACTACAACCTGATCCTGATGGGGCCTTCTGGAACAGGGAAAACATATATCGCCGCTGGCCTTTGCTTTGATGCCGTACATAAAGGATTCAGGGCGTATTTTAAAACGATGGAGGCTTTGATAAAAGTCCTGAAAATGAAGGATATGACCAGAACAGCAGGCAATGAATACAAGAGAATATTAAGATCCCATCTGCTTGTGATTGATGACATTATGATGTTCCCCGTAACTCAACAAGATGCCGTGGCCTTCTTTAACCTGGTCAATGAACTCCATGACAAGACATCCCTGATTATAACCACTAACAAATCTCCGATAGAATGGACAGATGTATTGAAAGACAGCGTTTTGACTACTGCTTTGCTCGATAGAATATTATACCGATGTGAAATTATTAAGCTTACTGGAAAAAGTTACCGTATGGAAAACAGAAAAACTATTTTTGAATGAAATTAACCTATTTTTGAACCCTGATCATGCATCGCTATTTTCCGAAATCGGTACATCACTAATTACCGAAATCACGACATATTTGCTTTCTGGTAACA
>JAKLES010000147.1 GCA_022711575.1 Deltaproteobacteria bacterium
TACCTATTCCGGTGAAATCGGCCACGTGTTCCGATGGAAGTCGGCCATGGAATCCGGAGGAAAGCAGGCCAGTTGATCGGAGCGAAGCGACGCTGGTTTTGGTTATTATCTTCTCACAACATGTTTTCTCATTTCAAGTTTTTTAAATCTTTTTTTCTCATCGATTTTCCTTTCAAACAGATTTTATGCGCATTGTGAATGAGCCGGTCAAGGATGGCATCGGCAATGGTCGGATCGCCAATCTGTTCATGCCAATTATCGATGGGTAATTGACTGGTGATCATGGTAGAGGCATTGCCATGACGATCTTCGATGATTTCCAATAAGTCTCTTCTTTCCGCATCGCCCAGAGGAGCAAGCCCCAGATCGTCGATCACCAGCACATGGACTTTGGACAGTTTGTTCATGATTTTTGCATAACTGCCGTCGCCTCTGGAGACAGCCAGTTCATAATAAAGTTTGGGACTGCGGGTGTAAAATGAGCGGTATCCTTCCCGAGAGGCTTTATTAGCCAAAGCACAGGCCAGAAAGGTTTTACCGACACCTGTGGGGCCGGTAATAATAATATTTTGATGATGCCTGATCCAGTCACAGGAAATAAGACTCATAATGACGGACTGATCTATTCCGCGGGGCGTTTTGTAGTCGATATCCTCGATGCAGGCATTGATTTTAAGTTTAGCTTCTTTGAGATATCTTTGCAGACGGCAGTCTTCTTTCCATGTCCAGTGGCGATCAACAATGAGCCCAAAGCGTTCTTCAAAAGGCAGGTTATTGATATCCGGTTGTTGTAGTTGCTCTTTGAATGCATCGGCCATACCGAAAAGCTTCAGGGTGTATAGTTTTTCCATGGTTTGTTGATTAAGCATGTCCTTCCTCCTTTTGCAGATAATAATCTTTTCCCCTGATGTTGTAATGTTGAACCGGTTTCATTGCATTGATGTCCTGAGGCCAGGGCTGCCTGTCCAGTCCATTGTGCAGGATGGATTTTACGTTTTTATAGGAAGAAGCTTTCAGGATAAGTGCACGGGCACAAGCGGCTTCCAAACGTTGCGGCGAATAATGTTTGGCCAATCTCATAATGCCCAGACAAGAACGGAAGCCCTGTTCAGGATGTTTCCTGCTTTCGAGAATCCTGGTAACCAGAGCAGCGGTATTGGCCCCATTTTGACCGGCCCAATGAATGATTCGGGAGGGCGACCATTCCAGATGCTTCTGATGAGCTTTGGGCATATGCTCTGCTAAGGTTGTATGCTGCCATGGCATATAACTCCGTGGGTGGCTGGCCACCCGCTTGTTTTTAAAAAGGATTTCCACTGTCGTTGCCGTCAGGCGGACATCGACCTGCTGTTTGACCAGTTGATACGGAACGCTGTAGTGATGGTGATCAACGGTAATATGATAATCAACATTGACCCTATGTTTTTTCCATAAAGCATACTCATAGGGAGCTGACGGAAGGGGTTTCATGGCCGGTTTGTCGATGGTTTCAAAAAGGCTTCTGCGGGAACCTTCCAGCTTCTGAAAACTACGGTTATTTAATTCAGTCAGTTTTTCGGCAATGGCCTTATTCAATTCCGACAGACTAAAGAAGGTATGGTTTCTCAAGGCCGCGATGATCCATCTCTGGGCAACGCCTACGGCTGATTCCACTTTGGCCTTATCCCGCGGTTTTCCAATCCTTGCCGGAATAACGGCTGTTCCATAGTGCTTGGCCATATCCAGATAAGTCGGATTAATATCCGGTTCATAGTAACAGGGTTTGGTGACGCCGGATTTTAAGTTATCCGGAATAATGATCTCCGGAACACCGCCAAAAAAATCAAAGGCATTTACGTGAGCTTTGATCCATGAAGGCAGGTCCTGCGAATAACTCGCGTAAGCGTAGGTATAATTACTGGCGCCCAATGTGGCCACAAAAAGCTGCGCTTCCCTGATTCCTCCAGAAATCGAATCTTTTACCGGCATAGTATCACCGGCATAATCTACAAACAGCTTTTCGCCGGCACGGTATGGCTGCCGAAGGCAAATATCCAGTTTGCCCGTCCATTGACGATACAAATAGCAAAACTGGCTGTGCTGGTATCCATCCGGATTGGCTAACTTATACTCATGCCACAATAACTGGAGGGTAACGCCTTTCTTCTTCAGCTCCTGATGGAGATACTCAAAAGAAGGCATTTGCCGTTTCGCAGGGGAAACACAAGTCATCGGGGGAAACAATAAATGCTCTACAGTGGTATCATCAAGGTCTTCGGGTAATGGCCAACTCAGCCCTTTTATCCGGGCACGACATAGATAGTCATCAACTGTGCTGCGGGCAATGTCACAGCTCCGGGCAATCTGACGGCCGGAAAAACCCTTCTCATACTTTAATCTCAATACTTCTCTTATTTTGCGCATGGATAATCTCCTGTTGGCCATCATAAGCCTCCTGATATTTTTTCAGGTGCTTTAATGGCTTTAAGTTGAATTATCCAGCGTCGCTTAACTGCTCAGATGACTGGCCTGATTTGCTCCGGAATACCCGGCCGATTTGCTCCGGATCGGGTGGCCGATTTGAATCGGAATCGGTGGCCGGTTTGACCCGGAATAATCA
>JAKLES010000148.1 GCA_022711575.1 Deltaproteobacteria bacterium
CTGCTGCGACGCCGGCGTCATGCCTTCGGCTCTGGGGTTGCCTGTGATGTGGACTGTCGTGGCCCTGGGTAAACGTCTTGGAAAACATCTGGATGTCCGGAGCGGCTGATCGGCAATCGGAACGCGGTATGAAACGGAACTTGTCGGTTCCAATCCATCAACCATTAAAATGACTACTAATGAGGAGGCAGACGCATGAAAATTTTGAGAACACCCGATGAACGGTTTAAGAATCTTCCCGGTTACTTCTTCGCCCCTCATTATGCAGAGGTTCCTGATGGTGAGGGGGGAAGTCTGAGAATCCATTACGTTGATGAGGGACCGGGGGATGCCGATGTTGTTTTGCTCCTCCACGGTGAGCCGACATGGTCATTCCTCTATCGAAAGATGATACCCGTCATTGTGCAGGCAGGTTATCGGGCGATTGCCCCCGATCTGGTCGGTTTCGGCAGATCCGATAAACCGGCCAGCCGAAATGATTATTCGTTTCAACGCCACGTGGACTGGATGCTGTCTTTAATCGACACGCTCAAACTGAAGCGGATGACGCTGGTTGGTCAGGACTGGGGCGGCCTCATCGGGCTTCGTCTTGTGGCGGCGAAACCGGAACTCTTCGATCGGGTTGTAGCCGCCAACACAGGCCTTCCTACGGGAGATGGGCCAATTTCCGATGCTTTTCTGGCGTGGCAGACCTATTCTAAAGAAGTCCCCCGGTTTGAAGTGGGAAACATCATAAAAAGCTCCAATGCGGCCTTTGTCAAGAACGGCAGTTTACCGATCCTTTCTGATGAGGTTGTCGCCGCATACGACGCACCTTTCCCGGATCAATCTTACACGGAAGGCGCCCGGATCTTCCCTTCGCTTGTTCCGACAAAACCGGACGATCCTTCTGCAGCGGCAAACCGCAAGGCATGGGAAGTGCTTTCCACTTTTTCCAAGCCATTCTTGACGGCATTCAGTGACGGGGATCCGATAACACGCGGCGGTGAGCACATTTTTCAAAAGCGGATTCCCGGAACGCAGGGCCAGCCTCATACGACGATTAAAGGGGCGGGACATTTCCTTCAGGAAGACAAAGGCGAGGAATTTGCCGCGGTCATCGTAAATTTCATCGCCAACACACCAGCGTAGATCGTCAATAGCATCGCACAGGGGAAGGGAAATACAGCTATATCCAAATTACTTGAATTAAAAATTGACGACCGTAAGGTGCAAAAATCTCCAATCAAGTTGTATCACTAAGAAATAGTTTGACTGCATGCAACATTTTGATATTATATAAACAATAATATAATTTAAGAAATTGATATCGCAATCCGGGGAAAAAGGCGTCTACATGGAAAAGTGGGAGATTATTGAAGTCTGGATAAAGTCTTCTGATGATAATTACAAATCAATGACAAACATGTTTAAAGCACGTGAATACGTGTGGTCATTGTTTATCGGTCACCTGGTTATCGAAAAATTGCTTAAAGCTTACCATGTCAAGGCGATCAGCAATGAAGTTCCAAGAACGCACGACCTTCTTAAACTGGCAATTAATACAGGTATTGATGTCGATGAAACCAGAAAAGATGATCTGCAGTATATTACTCTTTTTAATATCGAAGCCCGTTATGAGGAATACAGACGAGACTTACGGGCAAAATGTACGAAGAAATTTGCCGAAGAAAACATTGTCAAAATTAAAGGATTAAGAAAGTGGCTAAAAGAAAAACTAAAAAAATAGTCTACGAACATATCAGGCGATATGTCGAGGAACTCAGAAAAAGAAATATCAATGTTGATCAAGCCTATCTTTTCGGCTCGTATGTGAAAGGTACGGCCGATGAGTGGAGTGACATTGATGTGGCGCTGTTGATACGGGAGTTTATCGGCGACAGTTTCGATTTTAAATTTCTTCTGATGAAAATTGCAAGGGATATTGATTTGGACATCGAACCACACCCCTATCTGATTGCCGAATTCAAAAAAACAAATCCGGTAGCATCGGGGGTCATCAAAACCGGTGTCAGGGTTCTCTAATATCTAGCTCAATAAGTGAATTTTTATCTTGACAGGGTGCGTCATAAGTGTTTCACTCACCGGGAAAGGAGAATGGATCATGCCTACAAAAAATCCAAGAGTAAATATTATTGTTGAGCAGCCTTTGTATATTGCTATGCATGACCTGGCAAATAGTGAGGGTATCTCTATGTCGGCTATTGCCCGTGATCTTATCCTGGAGGCGATTGAATTGAGGGAGGATGTTGCCCTTGCAACGCTGGCTGACAAGCGAGTAAAGACCTTTAACAGAAAAGCTTCGCTTTCGCATGACGATGTGTGGAAATGATGCATGCCTTTTACATTGCGCTATCATCTCGCTGTTCGTGTTGAGGATTTGCCTCTTATCGATCGAAAAACAAAAGACCGAATCCGTAAGGCCATAGAAGAGCGCTTGCAGACAGCGCCTCAGAAATACGGCAAGCCTTTGCGAAAGTCACTGAAAGGCTACTGGAAACTGCGTGTGGGTGATTACCGAGTTGTGTTCAAAGTAATCGAGGCCGAGGTGTGGATTCTCGGCATTAAGCATCGAAAATCGGTTTA
>JAKLES010000149.1 GCA_022711575.1 Deltaproteobacteria bacterium
TATCGGAATCCATGTCCGACTCCGTCCCTTCAGCCAGTGTCAGTAAAGGAACACCCTGCATAGCGCTTACTTCCAATCCTTGTTCTTTAACGGATTGCTGGATTTCGAAATTGTCCCACGCCATATCCGATTTTCCTTCAATGACGAGGCAGACACCGAAATTGGTTTCCAGCCTCAAAAGCTCCGTTCTTTTATTGTTCAGAATGTATAAGGCGATTTCATGGGGCAGGCTGATCTTCAACTCCGAGTAAATGCCTTTGACCGCTTCCGATTCAATTTTGCGAAACGCCCCCAGAGACACATATTCCAGAGAAGGCCGTAGTCCGCTGCCTTTACAATACGGACAGGTGATGTAACTGATTTCCTGAATCGTGGATTGTTTCTTCTGGCGGGACAATTCCAAAAGTCCGAACTTGGAAATGCGGGAAAGCTGGATTCTGGCGCGATCCATACTCAGGGCCTTCTTAAATGCTTTTTCCACTTCGGCGATATTTTTCTTATCAATCATGTCGATAAAATCGATCACGATTAAACCACCCAAGTCGCGCAAGCGCAGCTGACGCGCGATTTCATCACAGGCATCGACATTGGTTTTGAAAGCGGTTTCTTCAATATTTCGTTTGTTGGAGCCACGGCCGGAATTGACATCGATGGTGATCATGGCTTCCGTAGGATTGATGATAATGTAACCGCCGGATTTTAATTCCACGCGCTCCTGGTAGATCACCCGGATTTGTTCTTCCAGTTCGTAGCGTTCAAAAATTGGAACTTTGTCTTTATAATTCTTTAATATTCGTAAATGGCGGGGGGCAACCGCTTTCAAATAAGCGCGCATTTTGCGGAAGGTCTCGACGTCATCAACCAGAATTTCATCGATTTCCAGGGTTAAATAGTCCCGCAGCGAACGTACGCCGAAATCCGTTTCCTGATAAAGAAAATAAGGCGCGGACACACTTTTGGCTTTTTTGAAAATATCCTTCCACAGACGCATCAGAAACTGGTAGTCGCGTTGAATTTCCGGTTTGGTGCGGTTGATGCCGGCCGTACGGACGATAAAGCCCATATCTTCGGGAACTTTGATTTGTTCCATCAGCGATTTGATTTTCTGACGGTCTTCTTCGCTTTCTATTTTACGCGAAATGCCGCCGCAGAGCTTATTGGGGAGCAAGACGAGATATCTTCCAGGCAGGGAAATATAAGACGTCAGCAAGGCGCCTTTATTGCCAATGACTTCCCGGACGACCTGCACGATAATTTCTTGGCCGGGTTTGAGAACCGGTTTACCGCCGGACTGACCGTTTTCCGGTTCGGTCAGATATTCATGGCTCACGTCCCGAAGCGGAAGAAAGCCGTCCTTGACGCCACCGTAATCGACAAAGGCCGCCTGCAAACCACGTTCGACTTTCAGGACTTTGCCTTTGTAAATATTCCCGGTGATCGGTTCGCGCACCGTCATTTGAATATTGAATTCAATGAGCGTGCCTTTTTCGTCAATCGTAGCCATGCGCATTTGTTCCTTATGCACGGCGTTAACGAGCATGATGTGTTTCATAAATGTCCTTTTCGGCTGCATCCATCATCACGCGCTTGCGCCAGGACCGGATGTCCGACCAACACGCAATATGTACAATACAACCTTGTATATTTTATATAAAGGCGCTTACGTCGCCTTTTCCAATTCTAATAAGCTCAATCGTGTCATCAATCAGACTGATGACACTGGATGGTTCAGGAACAATTGTCCCACCATCAATAATCAAATCAACGACACGTCCGAAGTATTCGTCGATAAGGGAAGGATTGCCGAGGTCTTCTCCGTCCTGCGTCTGCACGCTGGTGCTGATAATCGGCTGTCCGAGTTCACGTATCAAAGAAAGGCAAATCTGGTTGTCCGGCACGCGAATACCCGTGGTCGGCCTTTTCGGTAAAATGATTTTCGGAACAAGACGCGATGCCTCCAGAATGAACGTGTAAGGACCCGGTAAAAACCGTTTCATGGTTTTATAAGCGTAATCCGTGACGAGGGCATACTGGCTGATATGTTTCAGATCTGAACAGACAAAACTCAGCGGTCGTTTCTTATTTCTTCTTTTAATTTCGTATATTCTTTCAATACCTTTTTTATTGGACAAATCGCAACCCAGTCCATAAACTGTATCCGTGGGATAGATGATAACGCCGCCGTCCCTTAATACCTCCACCGCTTTCTTAATGAGGCGCATCTGCGGATTTTGGCTGTTAATCGATAACACCGTCCAACTCCCGTTTGCCAGTTGCCATTTTCGCCGTGGTGCATATACCAATAATCTTAAGATTTAGCAATGGCTGCAAACGGATTTCGAGAAAGAAAAAAATCATCTCTTTTTCTTGTCTTTACTGAGCTTGTATTCGATACTGTCAATCAGCGCCTGCCAACTGGCTTCAATAATATTCTCGGAAACGCCGGTGGTGCTCCAGAGTTCAGAACCGTCCGTCGAATCCAGCAAAACGCGGACGCCCGCCGCCGTGCCCTCGGAACCTTCCAGGGTGCGAACTTTAAAATCAACCAGGTGCATTTCCT
>JAKLES010000015.1 GCA_022711575.1 Deltaproteobacteria bacterium
ACCGGCTCACGGTCACCCCAATGCGGTCACAGTAGAGTTTGACGGGACAGGCGCTGCAAAGCGGCGAGACGGGTTTGCACGTTTTCCGGCCAAACGCGACCATCAGCGTATTGTAAATAATCCAGTGGCGGCGCGGCAGCTTGGCCCGGAGCGCAAATTCCGTTTCATCCGGTGTTTTGGTCCGGACGTAACCCAGCCGGTTGGAAATGCGGTGCACATGCGTATCCACGCAAATGCCGTCCTTACCATACGCCAGCGTAACAACCAGATTCGCCGTTTTACGTCCGACACCTTTGATGCTTAAAAGGTCGTCCAGCCGATCCGGCACTGTCGAGCCAAAGCGGTTAAGAAGTTCGCGGCATGTGGAATGAATGGTTTTGGCCTTGACCCGGTAAAAACCGACCGGGTAAATCGTCCTGGCTATTTTGGCCTGCGGGACTTTCAGCATTTCTTCGGGGGTGGAGGCCAGCGCGAAAAGCCTGTCGGTGGCTTCGGCGGTTACTTCATCTTTCGTGCGCAGACTCAAAAGAGTGGAGATTAAAATAACAAAAGGATCACGCTCGCTTTTCGCCAGATGCGATACAATGGGCATCTCTCCCA
Organism: Deltaproteobacteria bacterium; assembly: GCA_022711575.1. Taxonomy (GTDB): domain Bacteria; phylum Desulfobacterota; class Syntrophia; order Syntrophales; family Smithellaceae; genus UBA8904. The sequence continues at coordinate 601 of JAKLES010000015.1, forward strand.
AATCCAATTCTTTTTTCAGAATTTTTATCACTGAATGAATAGAATGATCTTCCATCGATTGCGGCCACTTTCGAAGTCATGTCTTTATGCCGAATGCGCATCTTAATCATTTTTATCGACACGGTTTTATTTATTACGGGCTGATTCGAAAATCAAGATTTTATCCACAAGTCCGCATAAACGCGTGCATTTCTTCTTGACAGAGCCCCTTTATTCTTATAATGCCCATGATGCGACTTGGCCCGTATCTGATGGAGTTTGGCCCTTCAGGGAAATGTATTAAATAAATGCAGAAAACTAAGAAATATCAAATAAACCCCCAAAGTGACGCCGGTTCTCGAAAAAAAAAGCTGGGAGAGGTCGTTGTCATTGAAGATCGATGCAAAGGCTGTGGCTTTTGTATCGCCAACTGCCCCCGGCAGGTTTTGCGGGTATCCTCCATTTTTAACAAAAAAGGTTACCATCCCCCCGAAGTAGATGACGCATCAAGATGCGTTAATTGTCATTTCTGTGAAATTCTTTGTCCTGAATTTGCCATTTACAGCATTGAAAATGACGGCCTTAATGAGTGAAGGTTAAAGGAGATTGGTTTTGGTTGCAAAAGAAGTATTAACTGGAATGCATTTCATGAACGGTGATGAGGCCTGCTGTGAGGGAGCGCTGGCCGCCGGCTGTCGTTTTTTTGCCGGTTATCCGATTACACCGGCGACTGAAATCGCCGAATCCATGTCGCGACGACTGCCCCAACTGGGCGGAATATACATCCAGATGGAGGATGAAATTGCTTCCATGGCGGCGATCCTGGGCGCGAGCTGGGGCGGCGTTAAATCCATGACCAGCACGTCCGGGCCGGGATTTTCGCTGATGATGGAGAATATCGGCCTGGGGATCTGCACGGAAACACCCTGTGTTGTCTGTAATGTTCAACGGGCGGGGCCCAGCACAGGGCTCCCCACCCTGATTGCCCAGGGGGATATGATGCAGGCGCGCTGGGGCTCGCATGGTCATTATGAAATCATCGCCCTTTCCCCGTCCAGTCCGCAGGAAATGTTTGACATGACCATCCGCGCATTTAATCTCAGTGAAACCTACCGCCTTCCCGTGCTGATGATGGCCGACGAAGTAGTCGGTCACATGAACGAGCGGGTGGTTATCCCGTACGAAGATGAAATTGAAATTATCTCGCGGCGCAAACCGTCCGTTTCCCGTGAAGAATATCTGCCTTATAAGGCGGATGATGACTGGATTGCGCCCATGGCCAACTGCGGCGACGGTTACCGGATTCATGTGACGGGCCTCACCCATGACGAACGCGGCTACCCGGCCATGAACGCCGAGGCGCAGGAACGCATGGTCACGCGCCTGGTCAATAAAATTCGCAAAAACCGCGACAAAATTATCGCCACCAAAAACCTCTACATGGACGATGTCGAGGTTGTCGTTGTTTCCTACGGCATCAGCGCCCGCTCCGCCATGAAAGCCGTGCGCGACGCCCGCAGTGAGGGCATCAGGGCGGGGTTGATCAAACTCGAAACCGTATGGCCTTTCCCGGAAGAGCTCTTCCGGTCTGTGGCGGGAAGCGCCAAAGCGTTAATTATGGCGGAGATAAACGGCGGCCAGATGGTCCTGGAGCTTGAACGGAGTGTCCGCGGCGCCTGCCCTGTAAAGCTTGTTTCCAATTTCGGCGGGGCGATTATCCATCCCCGCACAATTCTGGACGCCATTTCCAAAGCAGCAAAGGGGAAATTATGACAACAGCAAAAGCTGTAAGACACCTTCCGCCTCACCCGATGGATTCTTTGTTGAGGACGGAACGCATTCCGCACATCTGGTGCCCGGGTTGCGGCATCGGCACGGTCTTCAACGCCCTGCTGACGGCCATCAAAGACAGCTGCTATGACCCCGATGCCGTCGCGATGGTTTCCGGAATCGGCTGTACGGGACGCATGGCGGGCTACATCAGGCTCGATTCTTTCCACACCACGCACGGCCGGGCGCTTCCGTTTGCCACCGGCCTCAAGCTGGCCAAACCGGATACTAAAATTATTGTCGTCTCCGGTGACGGAGACCTGTTTGCCATCGGCGGCAATCATTTCATTCACGCCGCTCGGCGCAACATAGATATGACCGTCGTCTGCGTCAATAATTTCAATTACGGCATGACGGGCGGACAGCAGGCGCCGAGCACGCCGCTCGGCGCAAAGACCACCACCACCATCAACGGCTCGCCCGAGGAGCCTTTTAATTTCTGCGATTTGGCCGCTTCATGCGGGGCCGCCTATGTGGCAAGATGGACTGCCCAGCAGGTTCGTTCTATACGGAGTTCGATCAGCGAAGCCATGGAGAAGCGCGGCTTCGGCTTTGTCGAAGTTATCGCGCCTTGTCCCTCGGCCTTCGGCCGGCGCAATCGCATGGGAAACGCTCTGGAGATGCTGAAGTTTTATCGTGGCCGCTCGGTGATCCGCAGCGACATTGATACTCGTGATGCAATCGTGGACATTGACCGGGAAATCGTTGTGGGAAAATTCGTCGATATCGAACGGCCCACTTTCATGGATCATTACGAAAAGTTCAACCGGCCGCAGATGCCACCGTGGCGCGTGGGGCATCCCGATCATCAGAAGGGGCGGTAACGAGTATGCCGGATAAAAGGGAAAGACATCTTTTAATCAGCGGTTTCGGAGGCCAGGGCATCGTTCTGGCCGGCGACATTCTGGGGAAAGCCGCAACCCTCTACGACCACAAACACGCGACGATGACGCAGAACTACGGGCCGGAAGCCCGCGGCGGCGCCTGCTCCAGCCAGGTGATCATCAGCGGCGAGGAAGTTCTTTTCCCCTGTGTCGAAGAGCCGGAAATCCTGGTCTGCATGAGCCAGGAGGCTTATACCAAAAACATTAAGTCTCTGCGGCCTGACGGCACATTTATCTGGGACACGGATCTGGTGCACACACGCAAGACCGATATGCACTTCAAAACGTTTCATATTCCCGCAACGCGCATGGCCGAGGAACTGGGAAACAAGATGATGGCCAATATCGTCATGCTGGGATTTCTCTCCGCGATCGAGCCTGTCGTCCATGCCGAAGCGATCAGAAAAGCCGTAATGGATTCCGTTCCCGCGTCCACGAAAGACAACAACATCCGCGCCTTTAATACCGGCAGGGAGTACGGCACGTCCATTACTAAAGGATTGGTAAAGCCCGAACCGGGGAAACATCAGGATTAAAAAAAGGACGTAAAGAGAAAAACAAGGCGAAAGCCGGTTGCTGCGCTGATCGAATCAATTGATTGAAGGAGTTTTTTCCATGCATTCCTCATTCAACATTCTCCGCGTTTTGTGGCTGGCCCTGTGGGCGGCCATTGCGACTCTCCTCCTGGCTGTTCCCATCATCACCGCGGGACTGCTGAGCCGCACCGGCAATCTCGCGTTCTCTTTGTCCAGGATATGGGCCTACACCATGCTGGCCGTGTCCTTTGTCCGCACGGAAATAAAAAACAGGGATAAGATTCACCCCAAAACGTCCTACATCATCATTTCCAACCACCAGTCGCTCTACGACATCCTCGCGCTGGTCACCACGCTGGGCATTCAATACCGGTGGTTCATCAAAAAGGAGATTCTCAAAATCCCGCTTTTTGGATACGGGCTCTACGCCTCGCGGAACATCTTTATCGACCGCTCCAATACCGCCAGAGCGATTGAAAGCATCAACAAGGGCATGGAACGCCTGCCCAGGGGTGTCAGCCTTATGGTATTTGCCGAAGGGACGCGGTCGCCCGACGGGCGGATTCATGAATTCAAAAAGGGAGGATTTGTCACAGCCATCCGGCGGAAGATTCCCATCCTGCCGGTGACGGTCAACGGCAGCCGGCGTATCCTGCCCAAGGGAAGCCTCGCCTTCAAGCCCGGAAAGATTCAGGTGGTCATCGGTGATCCCATCGATACCGGCGGTTATACCACCGAGTCCGTTGACGAGCTGATCGACAGGACACGTCGGGCAATTATCGCGAATTTCGATTCCGGCTATACCGGGCGGCCTTCATAAGCAAGTCAAGTTTATTTCAGAACAGATCCCTGGCATAAAACAAACCCCTTCGGGATTTCTATCCCAAAGGGGTTTGTTGTTTTATATCCTTTATCCTTGCGCCTTGATCCTGTTTTTAATTGTAGCCTTCCTCATACGCCAGCACATCCAAATGCAGCGTGGCGATGTCTTCGACGTCCATGTTCACATCTTCGGATGATTTCGGCAGTTCAACAATTTTAATATACCGGCGACACTTGTTACAGACATCAACCCGATAGCGCTCCTCACCTTCCACGGCAAAATAAGCCAGTGAATGCTGTTCTTCATTACCGCAGAAGGGGCATTTGATCCGGCGGAAGTGCCACTTATATCCGCACTGGTGACAGAAAAGATAGCGCCGACCATCTTCGCTTTCGCGGATTTCGCCGATTTTTGGCTCCTTGCCGCAGATCGGACAGTAACCTTCCATCCAACCGGATTTTTCGACGGACGCGCCATATTGTTCGGCAACGACTTCCAGTTCCGGACGGAGACTCTCTTCGATAAACAAATCGATCAGATCAAGCTGTTCATCATGTTCACCCGACGCTTTCACTTCTTTGTCCGGAATCTCCTCTTCGGAAGGGTTGGGATTAAATGACGTTCGAATAATCGTTTCCCAGTCGAACTGCTCATCCTTAATAACATCCAAAAACTTGCGCGCTTCGGCCGGTAGTCTCTTTTCTGCAATGGCGATCAGCGAGTAAAAATATTCTTTTGGACGGGTTAAATCGTATTTTTGTCCCGCAAGATCAATCAACGGAAGGCCGCCTTCCATTTTTCCGGCGATTAATTTGTCGTCCACTGAAAAAATAGGGCTTGTCATGCTCTTGCGGTAGTCTTCCCGAAGGATCAGGATGTCCGCCAGGATGTCCAATAGATCGGTATAGTGGGGATTAGTTACCTTGTAATCCTCTATTGTTTTTAGAGATTTGCGCAGTGTTGCTGCCATTATTATTGTCCTCCATATTCTTCTTTTGCCAACTTTATCATTTCCAAGGCGGCGATGTAATCAAGATAACAACGGCAACACCTAAATGCAAAGTGGTTTTCACCTTATCCGCTTTCCATCGTATCTTCAAGAGATATTTATTTTACGATATATTGTTGGAATCTTAAAAGAAAATAAAGGTAATGAGAATAAACAAAACAACCAGAATCGGGATGGAGTATTTAAACATATAGCCGAAAAAGCTCGGCATGTTAACGCCCGCTTCTTCCGCTATGGATTTCACCATGAAGTTGGGTGCATTGCCGATATAAGTATTTGCACCCATGAAAACGGCGCCGGCGGAAATGGCGGCAAGGTAAGGAATTTTTTCAACGATCAGGTTGGCAACGGCCTGCGCCTCCGGTACGCCGGGATAGAATTTGCCCAGGGCACTGTTAAAGAATGTCAGATAAGTCGGGGCATTATCCAGAAAGCTGGACAACGAACCCGCCGCCCAGAAATAATGAGCCGGTGTGTTGACTGATTTTATCAACCAGGCAAGTGCGCCTTGTTCACCCGCCTTTAAAATGGCCAGTGCGGGAATAATCGTGATAAAAATACCGGCAAATAAATAGGCGACTTCCAGAATCGGCGCCCAGCTGAATTCATTGCCTTTTCGGACTTCCGCTTTAGTAAAGACCAGAGACAAGACAGCCATTATGATGAGGATGGCGTCTTTGATGAAATTTTCTATCGTCTGATGAATGCCGAAAATATCAACCTCGCCCAGCTTAACCGCCCCGCTGAACAGCACAGCGGTAATGATACCGGCCAGAAATATAAAGTTAGATGATCCTTCAATTCTTAAAGGTTCCGGCTCGGTATCCGGCGCGTCAGTCTTGCTTTCTTTTTTATAGTAGTAAGAATCCAGGATAAAATAAAGCGCCAGAAGGACAACACTGGCGAACGCCATTTCCGGCAGAATATGCATCGTCCAGAAGAAAGGAACGCCGTGAAGAAAACCCAGAAACAAGGGTGGATCTCCCAGCGGCGTGAGCGAGCCGCCGATATTGCTGACCAGAAAAATAAAGAAGACTATTGTGTGGACCTTATGCACGCGCCAGGCGTTGGAACGTAATATCGGCCGGATCAGCAGCATGGAGGCTCCCGTCGTACCGATCACCGACGCCAGGATTGTGCCGATGAGCAGAATCACCATGTTTACAACCGGCGTTCCTTTCAAAGACCCTCTCACATATATGCCGCCTGAAACGGCATATAAAGACCAGAGCAGCAAAATGAACGGAATGTAGTCGATGATGATAATATGCAGGATTTCATGGACGGCGACCCGCCCGAAGAAAAACAAAAAAGGCAGGGCGAAAACAATCGCCCAGAAAGCCGAGACTTTTGGGAAATGATGATGCCAGAAGCGCGGAACGATGAGCGGCATCAGCGCGATGGAAAGCAGAATACCGGCAAAAGGCAACGCGGACCACAAAGGCAGTATGGCTCCGATTCCGCCCTTTGCCGGCAGCGCAGCGGCAAGACCGGTTGAAGGAAAATTTAATAATGCAATGAAGATGGAAAATAGAAAAATTCTGGTTCTTTTCATGCCATCCTATTGAACTCCCGCTCCTTGATTTTGCACATACACAGTTTGCGTCGGATAGGCAAACTCAATGCCTTCCTCCTGGAAGCGACGGAACATTTCCAGATTGATGGCTTCCTGGATGTCCATATAGATATTGAAATCCGGTTTCATGACAAAATAGACGACTTCAAAATTCAGCGCCGAATCTCCGTATTCTTTAAAATGAACGCGGTCCAGGCGCGCATTTCCCTGTTTTTTGATAATATCGCTGACAATTTCTTTGACGGCTTTTAGTTTTGCCAGCGGTGTTTGATAGACAACACCGAAACTGAAAACAATCCGCCTCTCCTCCATGCGTTTATAATTGCGGATACGGCTTTTCAGAAGGTCATTGTTGGCAAAGATCAGTTGCTCACCGCTCAGGCTGCGGATTCGCGTGGTTTTCAAACCGATATGCTCGACGGTGCCGGAGAGCGTATCCACCACAACGAAATCGCCGATGACAAATGGCTTGTCCAGCACGATGGATAAAGACGCCAGCAGATCGCCCAGAATATTCTGGACGGCCAGAGCCACGGCGATACCACCGATGCCCAGGCCCGCGATCAGTCCGGTAATATTCACTCCCAGATTATCCAGGACCAGGAGAAGAACAATAACCCACAGAATCAGGCGCGCAACAAAACCGAGCAAATGAATCGTTGTGGCGCTGGACGCATCCCGATCCATTTGTTTTTGAAGCGTCCGGCCAAGCGAAAAAGAGATGCCGGCGCCGGCCCAAAGTCCTCCCTGTAAAATTAAGATCAGAACGACTGCTTTCTGCCATACGGCCATAATGGACGGTTTCAGCGTAATCGCATAGGAAGCCATATAGGCTGAAGCAATAAGTAGAATTAACCATTTCGTTTGTTTGAGCATGCTGACCAAAAGGTCGTCGATCGGGGTCTCCGTCGTAGCTGCGAGCTTGGAGAGCCTGGAAATGGCCACGCGATGAATAATCTTCAAGACGGCAAACGCGACGACCATCATGCCGAGGGCAACGAGCCAGTTCTGCAACGTATTGCCCAAATAGACTTTTTCTAAAAAACCCATTCTTTCTCCTTTTCCGTATCGTGTTGATCAGTAATTTTTAATGGTGTGATTTTCCGGCTACGAAATCCATGGGAAACGATTTACTTCTCCGGAACAACTAAAACAGGCAAAAGCGCCGTATCAATAATATTCACGTCTTCGCTGTCAAACATGGCAGAATAAATTTTACTGCGGTGTTTGTGCCCGACAACGATCAAGTCAATCTGGTGTTCTTGAGCGTATTTGACGATTTCTTCCGCCGTCTCCCCCTTGGAGCTGGCATAAATGATGTCCAGATTCTCCCATAGAGATTCAGGCGCGGTTTCTTTCACTTTTAAGGCGACGGCGTCTTCCCGATCCGTCGGATGACGATACCCTGCCTGCGGATCATTGACATAAACAATATGAATCCGACTCTTGAACAGTTGCGCGAATTCCAGTGCGTAAACAAGGGATGTAATGTTTTTATCATCCAGATCAATCGCATATAATATATTTTGAAATTTGTTCATAATCCCTCCGAGTGATGCGCTGCAATTATATAGGATCAACTATTGATGTCAATCTTTTATGGACAGTATTTTGTGTTTCTACTTTTTGAAATGCGCAAGGATCCTGTTGATTTCGTGAAGGAGGCGAACTATTTCACGCTGCCCTCTCAAATGGTATTGCGCCCGACTGCCCTTGCTCCTACCCACGCGGACTGTGAAAATGTTTTTGTTTTGCAGGCGGAAAACATCCTCATCCGTTTCATCATCCCCGGTAAAAAATGCATTCGGAGAGCCCGTCTGAAGCATCAGCAGCGCGAGGGCAAAACCCTTGTCCGGTGCGCCTTCGGGAATCAGGTTTTCAATGCATTTGCCGCTGATGCGCCTGGGCTGCGGCACTAACTGTCTGACGGCATCAAGGATCAGAGCATGGGCCTCTTTGATATTACCGGCGTGGCGATAGTGCAGGGAGAGTGTCGCCCCCTTGTTTTCGATGACCACACGCCTTTGATAATCATCCGTCAGCAGGACGGCTAGTTGATTCTGCCATTCTTTTACCGTACAGACAAACTCCTGCGTCCGGGATTCCCATCCCGGCAATCCTTCGGCGCCATGGTTGCCGATCAGAAAAGACGGCGCGAAAGCCAGATGTCTCAGGGCATCGAGGCGGGAACGGCCGGTGATAACAGCGACAAAGGCCTGTTCGTTCAGGACGGCGATTTCTTTTCGCACTGGATCAGGAATGCCGATGGCGCCAGGATCCGAAACGATGGGGACCAGTGTCCCGTCGAGATCAAAGGCAAATAAGGTTTCCCGGTCTATGAAATTATCCAGAGCGCTACACCCGTTTTTCTCGAAAAGATAGGTCGATGGTTGGTTCGAACTCATAGCTGCATGCCGATTCTGTTCGCCAATTTTCCACGCTGCCGGATCCGCGCAGCATCCAGAAGCATACGGGCCGCCCATCGGTAAACGTTGAAATCGCGAACCATCGATCGCATACTGCGCATCCGCGCCTGCTGTTCAAATGCGGGCATGGTCAGAGCCTGGTAAAGAGCATCGGCTGTCTGCTCAATATGATAGGGGTTCACAATCAGGGCTTCATATAATTCATGCGCGGCCCCGGTAAACCGGCTGAGCACTAGAACGCCTTCCTCGTCGTCACGCGCCGCTACATATTCTTTGGCCACCAGGTTCATGCCGTCATGCAGACTCGTCACCATGCAGACATCGGCTGCGCGGTAATAGCGATTGACTTCCTCCGGTTCGTGATGCTCGATTTTAAGTTGAACCGGCAGATATCCCGGACTTGCGAACCGCAGGTTGATCTGCGACGCCAGGGCGCGAACGCGGGCATCAAACGCCTGGTATTCTTCCAGGACCGAACGTGACGGCGCGGCAATCTGGACAAAACAAAACCTTCCGATCATATCAGGATGGTTTTCCAGAAGGCACTCGACGGCCCGGAGACGTTCGAGAATTCCTTTAGTGTAATCCAGTCGATCAACACCCAGCCCGATCAGACAATGATCCTGAATATTCAGGGTGCTTCGGACATAAGCCCGGCAATCCGCGATGCACGGCTGACTCTCCTGCCAGGGAGGTGGCCACTGGATGGAAATCGGATAAGCTTCCACCAGGGTTAGATTTCCGCCGTGGGAGATCGTTGACGATGCATGCTCAACCCGGGTTTCCAGATAACGGTCCACCGTCTCCAGAAAATTTTTGCAGTGAAAAGGCGTGTGGAAGCCGAGAATCGTGCTCCCCAGCATTCCCTGGAGCAGCTCTTCGCGCCAGGGACAGATGCCGAATGATTCCGGATTGGGCCAGGGAATGTGCCAGAAGGTAATAATGGTCGCCTTGGGCATGGCTTTGCGGAGCATCTCCGGGAGCAGGGCAAAATGATAGTCCTGCACAAGAACAACGGGATCATCTCTTTCCGCTTCCCTAATGACGGCGTCGGCAAAACGCTGATTGATCGCCACATACTGCTGCCAATCGCTGGTCCGAAAAATGGGACGCACATGGGCGATATGGCAAAGCGGCCATAAACCTTCATTGGCAAAACCGTAGTAATAACCCTTCTCCTCTTCCTGGGACAGCCAGATGCGCCTGAGTGTATAGTCCGGATGTTCCGGTGGCACACGAACATGATCTTTCTTATCCACAACATCATAATCGGCCGTGCCGCCGCCGTGAGCGATCCATATTCCCGAACAGGCCCTCATGACCGGTTCCACCGCTGTCACCAGTCCGCTGGCTGGACGATGAATTTCAATCCCATCCTTTCCTTTCATGTGAATGTAAGGTTCACGGTTGGAGACGACGAGAATCTGTTCTCCCGCCAATTGTTTATAGAGCAAGTCCCGGAGGGCGTCCGGATTCCAGGAAGACGTGACATCGTCGGCAATTCGCCTTTCTGAATCTATGGTGCGCAGCAGGGCGCGTAGATCGCCTACGAGTGGCTGTAACTCGGAGTTGGAGGACTTGGCAAAAGGCTTGATCAAACCTTCCCCGCGTAAGAGAGCGCGGACGCCGGTCATCCATCCCCGCCAGCTCAGATGGGCAACCAGCACGGTAATCAGGGACGTAACCAGGCAAAGGATGGCAAACAGGATCAGGATATATTTGCGCGTTTCCGAGCTGCGGCGTTCGACATAACTCATATCGTGGACCAGAACAAGTGACCCGGTTGGCACACCATCGATGGAGACGGGGTTAACGGCCACGTGAACCAGTCCTTGAGGCAGTCGGACCAGTGCAGGCGATTCATGAAGAGGTGAATTCGGCAGAGAACATCCCACGTCCTTGGGAAATGTTGAGGTATGATAGAGCAGTTTGCCCTGCCCGTCACAATATCCCAGGGCATAGAGTCGCTCGTCCTGTGTGAGTCGGGCAATCAGGGAATTGATTTTTTTGCTGCTCCCCTGGACCAGAAGATCACCCAAAGGTTCCTGAAAAGTGCTGGTAATCAGCTTGGAGCGCATATCCAGGTCGCGGACAGACCAGCGCAGGGTCAGTTTATCCACCAGAGGCACTACGAGGAAGGCTAGGAGCGTCATGACCACAATGAGAGGAATAACAAAACGTAATGTCAGACGCAACGAACGGGAAGACTTTATTTTTTGGAAGCCCATAAACATCCCCCCTTTTAAAACGCGCTATCCCATCGCTTGCTGAGACGGATGGCGGAATTAATCAATCCCACCATACTGTAAGTCTGGACAAAATTCCCCCACGGGTCACCAGTGTGCGGATCGACGTGTTCGGCCAAAAGCCCATGGTGATTGCGTCGTGAAAGCAGGTTGGTAAAAAGATCGCGGGCCTCTTCTGCGCGGTTCATGGCAGTCAACGCATAAATATACCAGAAGGTACAGACCACAAAGGCATTTTCCGGAACGCCGAAATCATCGTTCTCAACATAGCGGTAAATATAATTCCCATGCCGAAGCTCCTTTTCAATGGCGGACACGGTTTGGACGAAACGCAGATCATCGGCGGGCAGAAAGCCTATATCGTGAAGCAGGAGGAGGCTGGCGTCGAGCGATTCTCCGTCAAACGAGGCGGCAAAAGCCTGTTTTTTTTCGCTCCAGGCGCGCCGGCAAATCGTGGCATGGATCTGATCGGCCTGGCCTCTCCAATAAGCGGCGCGATCCGCAAGCCCGATATAAAATGCGATTCTGGCCAGGCGATCACAGGCCGCCCAGCACATCACACTGGAAAAAGTATGAACGCGTATGATGCTTCTCGTTTCCCATGGTCCGGAATCCGGCTGATCATGAACGGCGATGGCCGCTTCACCCAGCGGCTCCAGTCGTGTGAAGAGAGCAACACCTCCACGGTGCGCGAGCCTACGGTCAAAGAAAACATGGGCTACAGCCAGGATGGCAGAACCGTAAACGTCATGCTGAATCTGCTCGCAGGCCTGATTCCCTGTCCGGACAGGACCCATTCCCCGGTAGCCGGGCAGGCTGATGACTTCACACTCATTTAATTTTGCCCTGCCGTCGATCCCATAAACAGGCTGGATACGACCATTTGGCGTTCCGGCAACCACATTGATCAGATAGTTTAAATATCGTTCCATGGTGTTCGTTGTACTGAGACGGTTTAAGGCATTCACAACAAAGTAAGAATCCCTCAACCAGCAATAACGGTAATCCCAGTTGCGACCGGAATTGGGCGCTTCGGGAATGGATGTCGTCATGGCTGCGATGATGGCGCCCGTATCCTGGAAGGTGTTCAGCTTCAGAGTAATGGCCGCGCGGATGACTTCTTCCTGCCACTCGAAGGGAATGGACAGGTCTCTGACCCAGGTACGCCAGCTGGCAATGGTTTCGTCCAGGAAACGGCGGGAAAGTTCGCCGATGGCATCCGGGATGGTTTCGTCCGGACCCAGAATAAGCGTGGCTGTGGTGTCGAGAAAAAAAGGGAGTTCCTGAAGCACTGCAGTCACCGATATATCAGTGGTCAGGCGAAGAACCCAGGATGGCGCAACATATCGGATATGATGGCTTCCATGGGTGACCGTACAACTCTGGCTGCCATATTCGCACAGGGGGCGTATGCGCACACAAATGCGCGGGTTGCCGCTCAGGCGGCGAATCTGACGGATCATCATCATGGGCATGAACATGCGGCCATATTGATGGAAGCGGGGCGCAAAATCCGTCACTTCGATGACGGCGCCGTGCTTGTCTTTCAGACGGGTAACCAGAACGGCTGTATTGGGCAGATAGAATTGCTCCGAGGATGTTTGATCCAAAAGGTCGATGGTGCAATAGCCGGCGCCTTCGCCGTCGGCATGTTCTCGAAGTAAAGAACAGAATACCGGATCACCGTCAAACCGGGGCAAACAACTCCAGACAATTTCGCTACGTTCGTCAATCAGTGCGCCAATGCGGCAGTTGCCGATTAAACCAAGTTCAAGAGAATTTTTCATAAGACACCCTGTGCTAGTGGTCCGGCTGTTTTGATGATGCAAGCTCATTCCAGATCAGTGCCGCCGCCCCTAAAATAGCGCTTTCGCCTGGCTGCATTCCGGATGGCAGCACCTTCACCGTGCCCCGAAAAGCACGAAACAGAAAATTGTTCATATATTGCTCGGTCGGCTTTAAAAGGAGATCTCCGGCTGCGGCCAACCCTCCGGCCAGAAAGATCGCTTCCGGGCTTAAGTGCGCAACGGCGTCGGCCAACTTCATGCCCAGAATCCGCGCAGTCCGATCGAAAGCTTCCAGGGCAAGAGCATCTCCCGCCGCAGCCAATTTGAAGATTTGTTGTGAAGTCATTTCCTGAACAGTCATCGTTCGGTGCGGACTGGGATTGTATCGCTTGGCAAGCAGCCACCGTGAAGTTCTTACGAGGCCTGTGGCTGAGACATAGGTTTCGAGGCATCCTCTTTTTCCGCATCCGCACTGACGTCCGTTCGGATCCACCGTGGTGTGACCGAGTTCCCCGGCAAAACCGCTGGCCCCGCACAACAGACGACCGTCCGTCACAATTCCGCTCCCCAGACCGGTGCCCAGGGTAATCACCATAAAATGCTTCATCCCACGGGCATTGCCGAAAAGCATTTCTCCGATGGCTGCGGCGTTCGCGTCATTGGCGAGAGAAACGGGAAGATCATAATACTTGCGTATCAAATGGACAAAATCGACGGTCTCACCCCAGTTCAGGTTGACGGCCTGCTCGATGGTTCCACGGCAGCCATGGGCATTAGGAGCACCGATCCCGATCCCGCACAAGTGATGGAGAGACGGCAACGCCGTCCGGAGTTCTTCGATTTGTTGAAAAAGGCGTTCAGCAAAGATTTCAGGAGAATCCTGGGCCTGAGTGGGCAGAGATGAGGCCTGGATCAGTCTTCCTGAGCGATCCACAAATCCCAAGGAGGTGTTCGTTCCACCGATATCGATACCAACAACCAGATCCCTGTCCTGCATCCATTCCTCCCCAAATTTATAGTTTCAAAAATGATGTTTACAGATGCCGGACGGTAAGAACACTTTCAGCCCAACAGCGCTTACCGAATGAGCCCGTCTGTTATTATGCAGGAAACAAAGTGTATGTCAGATTGAGCCGGGGCCACAAAATTTTTGGACTGCAAATTCTTATGCTCTTGCTCAGAACGTGATTGCCTGTGGGAGAAGTATAGGAAAAGCGTTCCTGTATGTCAATGAACAATATGACACACAGGAAATGGAGTCAATCCCGAATACGTTTCTTAAGTTCCTTGATTAGGTTGTTCAGCAGATCGCTGGCGTCGGCAGCAATGGCAACGTCGGCCATCTTCATCAT
>JAKLES010000150.1 GCA_022711575.1 Deltaproteobacteria bacterium
GTCTCATCATGGTGCAGGGGATTAAAGTCTCCGGAGGCGCCTGCATAACGGACTAAGTGCGTTCTGGTGAGAGGGTCCGACGTGAAGGCGGGCATAGCGTCACCGATATTGACATCTTCGAAGTAGATTGCTTTAGACATGGCATCCTCCTTATCTTTCCACTATGGTAGAGCGGGATTTGATGACGAGCTCTCCTCGTTGATTGCGGATTTCTGTTTCAATAACCGTGAATTCCATGAATTTACCAGGTTTGTCTTTCTTTTCCTTTTCGTACATATCGACGACTTTAGATCTTCCCGTCATACTGTCGCCGGGATGAATGGCGCCCAGGTACTCGTATTCCTCTTCACCGTGAAGGAGTCTCATCAGATTGATGTTCAAGGCTTGAATGATCGGCATGAGCCCTCCGGAGGCCCAGAGCGGGAAACTGGTTTGGAAGGTGGGCGGCGCAATGATGTCCTTGTAGCCGGCTTTTTTCGCCGCTTCCCTATCCGTATAGAGGGGGCTTATCTGATCCTTACTTTCTTTCTGATAGATGGCCATAGCAAATTCGGCTATCTTTCCCTTTTCGACTTCAAAGGTGTAGGGGGCAAACTCCATTCCTAATTTTGATTTATCCGCCATTTTCGTCCTCCTTATCAATTATTGTAGTCCAACAAATTGTTTTCAACACATCCCCCGCCAAGAAGGGAACACTTTTTAATAGGATAAAAATCTTAAATAAAAGATTGATTAAAAATTAATCAAAAGCCCCCTCCTTTTCGTAGTCTCTGATCTGTTCTTCCGTGTAACCTATCTCCAGAAGGACTTCCCGGGTGTGAGTGCCGGCGGGGCAACCAAGAGCGCGATATTCCTGCTTTGTGGCTGAAAATTTGATGGGGTTTGCGATTTGTTTCAATGTTTCTCCTGAGGGGAGGGCAAACTCCACAACCATGCCCCGCGCCCGGGTATTTTCATCGTCAATTGCTTCAGCAAGCGAGAGGACTGGTTCCACACAGGCATCCACCTGAGAAAAAATTTTCGTCCATTCGTCCCTCGTCTTTTGCAAGAAGATTTCTCGGATTTCTTTTTTTACCTTTTCCAGATTGGGCGGAACAATCCCGTAGGGAATCAGGTCTTCACGACCGATGATCCGGCAAAATGCGGCAAAAAACTGCGCCTCCAGACCACCGAAGCTGATATATTGTCCGTCTTGTGTTTCATAGAAATCATACAGTGAGCCCCCATTTAAAAATTCTTGTTCCCTTTTGGGTTCTTCCGCTCCGGCCAGATAGGTCGTCGCTGCCATGGCATTAAAGGCCATAACGCCATCGGTCATGGAGATATCGACATGCTGTCCCTTGCCCGTCTCCTTCCGGGAAATCACCGCCGCCAAAATACCGATGACGGCGTTGTTAGAGCCGGAAGCCACATCGGCAATTTGCATACCCGTCAGAGAAGGTCCTCTATCTTTTGTTCCCGAGTAAGCCATAAGCCCGGAACGGGCTAAATAGTTAATGTCATGACCGGCGCGACCCCGGAGAGGCCCTGTCTGTCCGTAACCCGTCAGAGAACAGTAAATCAGGGAAGAATTTACGGTCTTCAGGTCTTCATAACCTAACCCCAGTTTGTCCATGACACCGGGTCGAAACTGTTCGATAACGACATCGTATTTCTTAATAAGCCGGTGAACTATTTCGATTGCCCTTGTTGACTTGAGGTTCAGATTCAGGCAGCGTTTTCCCCTTCCTAAGTAGACAAGGTTGCAGGATAAATCGCTGCCAGGAAGAAATGGAGGCAGGAATGCAGCCATGTCAGGGTATGCGTTGGAGAGCACACGCAGTACCTCAGCGCCCAGATCGGCCATCATCATCGTTGCGTAAGGTCCGGGCAGGAGCGTCGTAAAATCAAGGATTCTTAAACCTTTCAGTGGACCGGGCATCTGCTGTCTCCTTTAAAGACCCATAAAACGGGCGGCGATCATTTTCATGATTTCGTTGGTTCCGGCAAAAATCCGGGTGATCCTGATGTCCCGCCAGGCCCGGGAGATGGGGTACTCGTCGCAGTAACCATAGCCGCCGTAAAGCTGGAGACAGCGGTCAGCTACCTTGAAGGCCATATCCGTTGTCCAGTACTTGGCCATGGAGACTTCGACAACCACATTTTTATTCTCCATGTGATCCATGATGAGCTTGTCTATGAACGTTCGTCCCAGCTTTATCTCCGTAGCCATCTCTACAAGCTCGAACTGGGTGTGCTGAAACTTGGAGATAGGTTTCCCGAAGGCGGTTCTCTCTTTGCAGTACAGGATTGTCATTGCCAACATCATCTCTGCCGCGGCCACAGCGCCGATGGCACAGACGAGCCTTTCCTGCTGAAGCTTCAGCATGAGATTCACAAATCCCGTTCCCTTCTGTCCCATCCGGTTTTCCTTGGGTATTCGGCAGTCGGTGAAATACATCTCCGCTGTATCCTGACTGTGCCAGCCGATTTTTTTGATCTGTTTACCCTTCTCGAAACCGGGGGTAGTGGCATCAACGAGGAAAAGGTCGACGGCGGCATGGGGATC
>JAKLES010000151.1 GCA_022711575.1 Deltaproteobacteria bacterium
AACCACGAATGATTTAGTGCTTCGTCTGGCTAAGATGGCTCAAAAATCGGGGGCATCCGGTGTTGTGGCATCACCCCAGGATATCGTTACGCTCAGACAAAATTTGGGTGAAGATTTTATTATTGTGACGCCTGGGATTCGTAGCGCCGCCCAGCCGGTAAAGGATGACCAAAAAAGAACGCTCAGTGCCCTTGAAGCGATTCAAACGGGCGCCGATTACATTGTTGTAGGCAGGCCCATCCGGCAGGCCAAAGATCCGCTGGAAGCATGCCGCCGGATCATTCAGGAAATTGCCGACGGTCTGACTGCTAGAAACCGCGCATGACCATCCCTTAGCGGATAGAAGGCAAAACATGGAGGCAGTTTACGGCATTAATCCCATTAAAGTTCTCCTCGCCCAACAGGAAATATCCCTGAAAAAAATTATTATCGCTGACGGTCGCGGCGGTTCATCTGTCAAACAAATTATTGCTGAAGCTCGTCGAAAGAAAATACCCGTAGAATGGAGAGAACGTCGATACCTTGATGACGTTACGGGTAGAACGGATCATCAGGGAATTGTCGGTTTTCGCGATTCATTTGTGTATGCCGATCTCGATGACTTGTTAAAAAACCGCAACCCGCATTTATCGCAAGACCTTATTTTAATTCTCGACAGCATTCTCGATCCGCAGAATCTGGGGTCGATCATCCGTAGCGCTCATTGCTTGGGCGCGAATGGTGTGATCATTCCGACAGATCGTGCGGCCTGTGTCACACCGGCGGTGATTAAAGCGTCTGCCGGCAGCGCCGAACAATTGCCGATTGCCCGTGTAACGAATTTATCCCAGACGATTGATTATTTGAAGGATAAAAGTTTCTGGGTTTATGGCGCTGATGCCCATGGAGGAAAGAACATACGAGATCAGAATTTTAAAAATCCGGTGGTCCTGGTTTTGGGAGGCGAAGCCAAAGGAATACGACCGCTGGTGAAGAAAAAATGCGATTTTTTAGTTAAGATTCCGATGACGGGAAACTTTGATTCCTTCAATGTCGCTGTTGCCGCCGGGATCATTCAGTATGAAATATTTCTCCAGCGACAGGAAAAAAACTAATGTTCAGGAGTAAAAAAAGGCCGGGAGTAAAAATGCTAATTTGTATTTTAACTTGTTGAAACACCACGGAAGATAGTTTATGATGCATCTGTCAGTAAAACATTAAAAGAAAGGATTCTTAACTATGCCGGTTTTCCTCTGGGAAGGAACAACGAAAAAGGACGAAGTGAAAAAAGGTGAAATGGAAGCTGCAGATGAGTCGGCTGTTCGTACGCTTTTGAGACGACAGGGATTTAAGTCCATCGATGTTCGAAAAAAGCCGAAAGACCTGGCGGAATATATTCCTCTCCTGGCAGGCCGTGTGAAAGAGAAAGATGTTGTGGTCTTTTGCCGGATTTTTTCTACGATGATTAATGCCGGTTTACCTCTGATTCAATGTTTGGATCTGCTGGCCCAGCAGGAGCAAAACAAAGCTTTTGCCAAAATTATCCGGTCTGTTAAGGAAGACATCGAAGGAGGCACCAGCCTGACGGATGCTCTGAAAAAATACCCAAAAGTTTTTGATGGACTGTTTGTCAACTTAATCGCTGCTGGCGAAGCGGGCGGTATTCTGGATGTTGTTTTGGGGCGGCTTTCCAATTATCTGGAAAAAGCAATGAAGCTGAAGGCCAAGGTTAAAAGTGCCATGACTTACCCGTTAGCCGTTCTGGTCATTTCTTTTGGGGTTGTTGCTTTACTTCTGCTCAAGGTTATTCCCGTATTTCAGAAAATGTTTGAAGGCGCGGGGAGTGAGCTTCCCGGTCCTACAGCAATGGTTATTGCGGCCAGTGAATTTGCCCAGAGTTATTGGTGGGTTATTCTTGCCGTGATCATTGTACTGGTGATTGCCTTTCGTCAATTTTATAAAACAGAGAAGGGCCGCTGGATGGTGGATTCGGCCACGCTTCGTATGCCAATTTTTGGCCCCGTGTTTAGAAAAGTGGCCGTCGCCAAATTTTCTCGAACCATGGCGACCATGATGAGCTCTGGCGTGCCGATTTTAGAAGGATTGAATATCGTCAGTAAAACATCGGGTAATGTGGTTGTTGAAGATGCATTAATGAAAACCCGTCAAAGCATCAGCGAGGGTCAATCTATTGCTGATCCGCTATCCGCATCAGGCGTTTTCCCGCCGATGGTTGTCCAGATGATTGCGGTGGGTGAGGCCACCGGCGCCCTAGATTCCATGCTTAATAAAATTGCTGATTTCTATGATGATGAGGTGGATGCGGCGGTAGAGGCTATGACGTCACTTCTCGAACCAGTGATGATGGTTTTCCTGGGCGGTATTGTTGGCGGCATGATTGTTGCCATGTATCTGCCGATCTTTAAACTGGCGTCTGTTGTAGGATAAAGATAAAAAGATGGTCGGGATGGCGCGATTTGAACGCGCGACTCCTGCGTCCCGAACGCAGTGCCCTACCAAGCTGGGCCACATCCCGACACGGCCAGGGACGTTATAAAATTTATCG
>JAKLES010000152.1 GCA_022711575.1 Deltaproteobacteria bacterium
GGGAATACGGCTGGCGGCGCGTACATGGTTTATCTTGCCACCGAATCAATCATGATTGAAAAGCTGGCATTTGCTTTCCTGGCCGGTCCGCCCATGGTTAAATCGGCGATCGGTGAAACGGTGTCCCAGGAAGATTTGGGGGGCGCTTACGTTCATACGCAGCATTCCGGGGGTTGCGACCATTTTGTGCAATCGCAGGAAGAAGGAATCCAGAAGTTGCGAGCCATGATGGAATTCGAACCCGGCCAGAAAATTTACATAGACAGGCGGGAATCCCGCGAACCCAAATTTGATTTCAAGGAAATGATGCGCTGCAGTCCCACTGATACGTATCATCTGATCAATATCAAGGATACGATAAAATGTCTGGCTGATGACAGTTATTTTCATGAATATAAAGCAACGTATGGTCCGGGGCGCGGCAGCTCAATCATTTGCGGTAAAATGTGGCTCAAGGGAATCCCGGTCGGCGTGATCGCTTCCAACGCCAACGGTGTGATCTACATTGAGGCGGCCCGCAAAGCGACGGAATGGATGATCCGTTGCGGCAATTCCAAACTTCCCGTTCTGTTTCTGCAGGGCTCGCCGGGATACATGGTCGGCAAGGCTGAGGAATGGGGCGGCATCGGCAAATACGGATCCGACATGGTCAGGGCCTGCTCTTGTCTGGAAACACCCAAAATTACCTATGTGATTGGACCGGATCATGGCGCCGCCAACTATGGTATGTGTGGTCGGGCTTTCAAGCCACGGTTTGCCTTTACGAACATGAGAGGAAGAACCTCGGTGATGTCCGGCAACACGGCGGGATTTATTCTGGAAACTGTCCGCCGGAAAAATATTGAAGCGAAGGGCGGCGCCGTCAACGAGGAAGATATGGGAAAGTTCCGTCAGATGATGCGAGAACGATACGGCAGTGAAGGTCATCCCTTTTATACAGGTTCTCTGATGTTTCATGACGGCGTCATCGCGTTCAGTGAAGCGCGCGATAAACTGGCCCGTGCTTTTGAAATTGCCCTGCGCATCCCTGTAAGAGAATCCGATTGGGGAGATCTGAAATTTTAACCGTGAATGGTAAGGAGAAATAATATGGCAGATGTTTTATTACAGGAGAAAAAAGGCGAAGGGATTACCCTGTTAACATTGAACCGTCCTGAAGCCATGAACTGCTTCAGTTTTGAATTGCTTGGCGCCCTCGGAGAGGCTATTCGTGAAGCCAATTTCGATTCCAGTTTACGCTGTGTGATTATAACAGGCGCTGGCGCCGATGACCCCAAGAAATCATCATTTTCGACGGGTGCGGATTTAAAAGAGCGCAGGACCATGTCACCGGATCAGGTTCGGCGTTTCATCTTTACAATCCGCAATCTCTTTACTGCTGTGGAGCAGTTGCGTGTACCGGTCATTGCAGCGATCAACGGCTTTGCTTTTGGCGGCGGAACGGAATTAGCTCTGGCCTGCGATTTGCGTATTGCCTCGAGTAATGTTGTGATGGGATTAACGGAAACCTCGCTGGCGATTATTCCCGGAGCGGGCGGAACACAGCGCTTGCCGAGAATCATCGGCATGGCTAAAGCCAAAGAGTTGATCTATACCGCTCGCCGTATTAATGCCCAGACAGCATTGGAAATCGGGTTGGTCAACAAGGTTGTCGAGCCGGGGAAATTAATTGATGCCGCCTGCGAGCTGGCTGCGGAAATTGCGGCGAACGGTCCCATTGCCGTGGCTCAAGCAAAATTTGCAATAAATTATGGAATGGATGCGCCCTTGTCGGTTGCCCTGCCGCTGGAGTCGAAAGCTTATGAAATAACCATTCCGAGCAAAGACAGACTGGAAGCCCTGGCCGCGTTTGCTGAAAAGAGGAAACCTAATTTTAAAGGCGAGTAAGCCGTATTATGAACAACACATGGAGAATAAATTATGACTGAATATGATTATTGGAAAATATTTCCCCGGATGCCGAAGAAGGTGGCAATCGGAGATATAACCATTCGAGATGGTTTTCAGCATTGTGAAAAATTCATATCCACGCAGGCGAAAATATTTTACGGGCAGGAAATGATCCTGGCCGGCTGTCGCGAGCTGGAAGTGACCAATTTGGGCAATCCGAAAGCCATGCCACAGTTCAAAGATGCGGATGAGGTCATGAAGGCTATGCGCAGCGACGAATTTAAAAAACGTTGCACAAAAGCCGGCATTGATGCAGACAAAGACATCACATTAACCTGTGTGACCATCCGGGAAGCTGCCGTGGACCGAGCCATTGAGATGAGAAAAAACGGTTATGGCCCCGACCGGATCTTGATGATGGTTTCCACCGACCCGGAACATCATTTTGCCAATTCCGGCACGACATTGAGCCAGTACTGGCGGGAAGCTGAAAGATGTATCAAAAAGGCCCGTGATGCGGGTATGAAAATGTGCGGTACGGTCAGCACGATCTGGGGCAGTCCGATCAGCGGCGCCACAAGAATGGAGGATGCGGTTGAATTCACCAAACGATGGTTCCAGATCGGAGCTCACGACATCGAACA
>JAKLES010000153.1 GCA_022711575.1 Deltaproteobacteria bacterium
TCATCAAGATTACGAAGCGCTTCCTCGCCAACATTGGGAATATCCCGTGTTATTTCTTCCTTGCCCAGTTTGGTATCGCGGGCCATGGTTTCAAACTCTTCAATATGAATCGATGTGTAAATATCTTCCTTGACGATTCTTTCACTGACCAGAATTGAGTCTTCATAGTTGTATCCACCCCAGGACATGAAGGCAACCATCACGTTGCGCCCTAACGCCAATTCGCCGTTATCCGTTGCCGGACCATCGGCCAGGATATCTCTCTTCTGGACACGATCGCCAACAGCAATAATCGGTTTCTGGTTAAAGCAGGTGTCCTGATTGGAGCGTTGATACTTCGATAACGTATAAATATCAACACCGGTATCAAGGCCATCTTCTTCCGGCTTATCGGCGCGGATCACGATGCGCGAAGCGTCCACAGTTTCAACGACACCCGACCTCTTCGCAATGACTACTGCGCCTGAATCGCGGGCAACAATGGCTTCCATTCCTGTGCCGACCACCGGCACTTCTGGACACATGAGTGGCACGGCCTGACGCTGCATGTTGGATCCCATAAGCGCGCGGTTGGCATCGTCATGCTCCAGAAACGGAATCAGAGCGGCAGCAACGGAAACGAGCTGATTGGGGGCAACATCCATCAGTTTGATGTCTTCCGGCATAGCAGAGACAAAGTCGCCGCCTTTTCTAACTGAAATAAGTTCTTCTACAAATTTCCCTTTTTTATCGAGTGGCCGGTCGGCAGGCGCGATCATTTCATTTTCTTCTTCGATGGCCGTCATAAATTTCACATCTTCCATCACCTTGCCGTTTTCGACCATGCGGTACGGTGTTTCGATGAATCCAAATTCATTAACACGCGCATACGTACTGAGGGACACTATCAAGCCGATATTCGGACCTTCCGGCGTTTCGACCGGACAGATGCGCCCGTAATGCGTCGAATGAACGTCGCGAACTTCAAAGCCTGCGCGCTCGCGCGTCAGACCGCCGGGTCCCAGGGCAGACAGGCGTCGCTTATGAGTTATTTCCGACAGCGGATTGGTCTGATCCATAAACTGGGATAATTGGCTGGAACCGAAAAATTCATTAACCACCGCTGACACCGGTTTGGCGTTGATGAGATCGTGCGGCATCATGGTTTCGATATCCTGCAGACTCATTTTTTCCTTAATGGCCCGTTCCATGCGCACCAGGCCGATGCGGTATTGATTTTCAATAAGTTCGCCTACCGAGCGCACGCGCCGGTTTCCCAAGTGATCAATATCATCCACACTGCACTCGCCGGCTCCGTTTTTCAAATCGATGAGATATTTGACGGACGACAGGATATCTTCATTGCGCAATACGGTTAAATCCGTCGAAACATTCAAACGCAGTTTGTAGTTCATCTTCGCCCGGCCGACATCCGATAAATCGTATGTTTCGGGCTCAAAAAATAGGCTGTTAAAAAACTTCGCTGCGGTCTCCGGTGTGGGGGGATTGCTGGGACGAAGCCTTCGGTAGATCTCCATAATCGCGTCTTCTGCCGTATCGATGCGATCCATCAGCAATGTGTCACGGATAGAGGCGTTATCGAGGTCTTCATCGATGTGAATGAACTTTAATTCTTTGACGTTCTTTTCCTGAGCAATCTCGAGTCCATTCAATGGCAACTCTTCGTTGCAACGGAAAAGAATCTCCCCCGTACTGGGATCATGAACATCCGACGAAAGGACTTTCCCGGTCAAATCCGCCTCTTTGATGGCCACACGTTTAACCCCGGCATCCATGATCTTCTTGAGCAGAGGTTTGGTGAGCTTGCGTCCTTTTTTAACAATCACTTCATCACTTTTCGGATCTTTAATATCTTCCGGAGCTTTTTGACCGGACAGAGATTCATCAACCGCGAAATAAACCTTTTCGCCTTCGAGGGTTATTTTTTCGATGTTGTAAAAATAGTTTAAGATAAATTCCGTCGAATTGCCCATAGCTTTCAACAGAATAGTGACAGGCATTTTCCGGCGGCGATCGATTCTGACATACAGTAAATCTTTGGAATCAAATTCCAGATCCAGCCAAGACCCCCGAATTGGAATTACGCGTGCCGAGTAAATCAGTTTACCGGAAGCAACCGTCTTTCCTTTGTCATGGTCAAAAAAGATACCGGGCGACCGATGCAACTGACTGACGATCACGCGCTCCGATCCATTGACGATAAACGTGCCGTTTTCCGTCATGAGTGGAATTTCACCGAAATAAATTTCCTGCTCTTTAATGTCGCGGATCGGCTTGGTCTCAGCCGCTTCACGATTGATCTTGCCGTCGGCAAGCCGGTCGGTGTCAAACACCACCAGTCTGACCAAAATTTTCAAAGGAGCCGCATAGGTCATGCCCTTCTGAATACACTCCTTCATATCATACCGGACATCACCAATCTTGTAGCTGACAAATTCCAGAGAACATTTTCCGCTGAAGTCCGAAATGGGAAACACGCTT
>JAKLES010000154.1 GCA_022711575.1 Deltaproteobacteria bacterium
AAATTGACACTTGCCGCCATGTTTTAAAATACAGGCCTGAAATAATCAGCGGAGAGATGGCTGAGTGGCCGAAAGCGATCGCCTGCTAAGCGATTGTACGCCCTTTAAAGGTGTACCGCGGGTTCGAATCCCGCTCTCTCCGCCAGTTTTCCCTGTAAACTTCCCCTATCCAAATCTCAATACCTGTTAATGAAAAATTGGCAAAGGAAGGGAAAGGTTTCTATTGCAAATAGTTTATAATGAAAAACCCGCCTTACAGTTATTGAATTGTAGGGCGGGTTTTTTATGGTCAACTGGAAACGATTAAGCTTTCTGGTTCAAATCATGACTTCAGCGTTAAACCATCCACAGCTTGAAGAACAGCGTCAATCTCTGTTTTGGTCCATGGGCTGTTTTTATCGGTGTACCTTAAATATTTTATTTTTTTGTCTTTACCGATCAATACAAATACCGACTTGCCTTTACAATTGCCCAGTCCCCAAGCTTTGGCCAGCGTAAGATCAGGATCGGTCAGGATGACGCTTTTATATTTTTCGATCTTGCCCCGGACTGCTTTTCGAATAATGAAGTCTGGAATCCCGCTGGAGTCCTTCATATTGGCAACTCCTATTCCCCTTAAGACATCCTTGCTGTATTTTTTTGCCATCATCGCGTCAGCCAACGGATCACCTAAATCACCGGCGCTTGAGTCGGCATAGGTTAACACAACCACGTGGGTGCCAAAATCGGGAATGGTTGCAGGTTTATTATTTGCATCCCTGAGTTGAGGATTAGATACCTCCTGGCCAACTGAAGCGGCGATTAAAGGTACTGAACTCACCGCAAGAGAAACTATTGCACATCCA
Organism: Deltaproteobacteria bacterium; assembly: GCA_022711575.1. GTDB lineage: Bacteria > Desulfobacterota > Syntrophia > Syntrophales > Smithellaceae > UBA8904. The sequence goes on from JAKLES010000154.1 coordinate 846, forward strand.
ACGACAATCAGACTTTTCCATAAAAATGATCGACTCATGTATAAACCTCCCTTAAATTGGGACAACAACAACTCCCTTTCGTGCAAACGATATAGGAAAACTGTTCTTCAATGTCAAGGAAATCTGGCCCACAAAATGTGAGGTGCCATATTGATGTTTGTCATCGAACGAGCGTTATGTTTATTGCTTTTGACCTTCGGCCTGACTCACTTCAATCAGGCAATATTATCCCGACTCGTGCCGGCTCATCAGACGTTGAAGCGGAAGTTGATGATGTCGCCGTCCTGAACGATGTATTCCTTTCCTTCCAGGCGCAGGCGGCCGGCTGATTTAACGTGTGCGTGTGATCCATCGTGAGCCATAAAATCATCAAAAGACATGACCTCTGCCTTGATAAAACCTCTTTCGAAATCATTGTGAATGGCCCCCGCTGCCTTGGGCGCTTTGGTCTCGGCAGGAATCACCCAGGCTTTGACTTCGTCCTCGCCGACAGTGAAAAAAGACAGGCGACCCAGAAGAGAAAAAGCGGCGCGGATGATGCGGCCAAAAGCCGGTTCGGCAATCCCCATCGAAGATAAAAATTCTTTCTGATCAGCGGCATCAAGTCCAGCCAGTTCCGCCTCAATTTTACAGCAGATACCCAGAACGGGTTCCGAAAGTTTTGCTTCTTTGGCAAAAGTTTCGGCAAAAGAAAGATTATCTTCGCCCACATTGACCACGACCAGTTCCGGTTTGATGGACCAGAAAGAAAAACTCCGTAGCGTAAAAACTTCAGCAGAAGTCAAGCCAGCCGTGCGCAAAGGTTTCCCCGCTTCCAGGCATTCTTTTAATTTTGGCAGAAGGTCGTTTTGCGCCGTCTCCTGTGGCGAAATCGCCTTCTTGGACATTTTGGTCAGACGCTCCAGCTTTTTTTCAATGATCAAAAGGTCGGAGAGAATCAACTCATCTTCCAACTTACGGTAGGCGTCCAGGCTGAGGGATGTATCGGGCAGGGAAAAACCATCGACAACATGCAGGATACCGTCCGTGCCGCTTAGGTTCTGACGGATGGAGTCCCAGGGATGTTCGCCCACGGCATGGACATCAACAAAGGGGACTTTGGCCGGCGAAATTTTTACCGGTTTGTAGATTTCGACCAGTTTGTCAAAACGCTCATCCGGGACTGACGCCTGGCCACGCACAACTGTTTCGTTGTGCGATTGACCGCTTTTCACCCCGGTCATTATTTCAAACAAAGTACTCTTCCCGCTCTGGGGAAGACCCAGAATACCCATTTCCATTATGTGAACTCTTTCTCGATTCTCGTCATCGCTTCCTTTAATCTATCATCCGGCACGGTGAGAGAGATGCGGACAAAACCTTCGCCGTATTGACCGTAAGCCGTTCCTGACGCAACCACAACGGCAGTTTTATCAAACAGGCGGTTGGTGAATTCGAGCGACGTCATGCCCTTGGGCGCCGGCACCCAGAGATAAAACGTGCCGCGCGGAGGATTAAAATCGATGCCGATCTTCTTGAGCGTCTTTAAAACAAGCTCTCGTCTGCGTCCATAAATGGAGAGCATTTCCTCTATAAAACCGGCTTCGTGATGCAAGGCCTGAATTCCGGCAAACTGAACCGCATTAAAAATTCC
>JAKLES010000155.1 GCA_022711575.1 Deltaproteobacteria bacterium
CTCCTGCAGCTATTGCGACGACAGACGCCATCCAGGATGAGCGATATTGCTTACCGGATGGGGATGCCGGTGAGCACGGCCACGCGTTTCGTGGCAAAAATGGAAAGAATGCATTTCCTGGAAAGGATAAAGGACGAGAGCGACCGCAGGGTAATCCTTGTTTCCCTTAACGATAAGGGCAAAAAGGCCGTTAAGGCGGTCGAAGATCACTCTTTCAGCGTCCTTTCTTCCAACCTCAAAAACTTTTCCAAAGATGATATTGATGCGTTTATGAAAACCGCGAAGTATCTGGATAAAATTCTCGGCACGCGATCCAGAAATAAAGATGCAGCCAACACCGGTAAATAATTTTGGAGGGAGACGATGAAAGATTTAAAGGGTAAGGTTGCTCTTGTTACGGGGGCGGCGATGGGTATGGGCAGGAGTCTGTCGGAAGACCTTCTCAGGGAAGGATGCAGTGTTATACTCGTAGATGTAAACCAGCAGGAACTTTCCAAAACATTGGCAGATCTTTTGAAAATCGGGAAATGCGCCTCATACATCTGTGATATCTCCGACAGAAAAGCGGTTTACCAACTGGCTTCGCAGGTGGAAAAGAAATTCGGTCAGGTCGATATACTGGTTAACAACGCCGGTATCGTTAAGGCGCTGGAACTTCTTGATCTTCCCGATGACGCCATTGAAAAAACAATCAACATCAATCTGACGGCTCAGTTCTGGACCTGTAAGGCATTTCTTCCTGCCATGATCAAGAAAGGGCAGGGGCATATTGTGAATTTTGCCTCCGCAGGTGGAATCCTTGCGTTACCCAATCTATCAGCCTATTGCGCCAGCAAATTCGGCGTGGTGGGCTTTTCCGACGCACTCCGCCAGGAGATGAAGAAGCATAAATATAATATCGGCGTGACCTACGTCTGTCCTAACACGGTAAACACCGGGATGTTCGAAGGGTCAAAAAATGGTTGCCGGTACCAAGATGCTTTCCGCCTCCGATGTGACCAAAAAAGTGATCAAGGCCATTAAAAGCAACAAGGCCATGGTCGCGGTGCCGGATTTTCCCGTTAAAATATTGACGCCGCTAACCAAGGTTTTTCTTTCCATTAATGCGATGGACTGGTTGAATAAGGTCATGGGCATGGCCACATGCAACGACTCATGGAAAGGCAGAAGCTGTTCAAAATAAAATTGGGAGGTCATGCCATGAAAGCGTTAAAAAATGTTCTGATTGTTGTGGTCGTTTTGGTTTTGGTAAGTATCGTGATGACGGGAATCAATATCCTTCAGAAGGGTGGAAAGTACGATGGAAGAAGCATGGAAAAGATCTTGGGCGTTCCGCCGGAAAAAGCGACAATTGACGACATCAAGAAGTTGAGTAAGTCAGAGGTCTTTCAGCTTTTCTATGCCGCATCCGAACCATCTTTTCAGGAACTGAAAGGCGAGTATCTTGCAGAGACGATAGATGTTGGCATCATGGCGACAAGTGCCGGATATTATACCCATCACTTCTTCGGTCCGGGGCACTGGGAGGGTAAGGCCTTCAATCCCATCGAAAAGGACAAGGGTTACGGTTATAACATTTTCAAAGACGCCGAAGGCAAAATCTACCGGACCCGTAGGATGGATACTGAAATCGGACTGTCAACTCAGGACGGCAAGCCCGCCTTTAAAATTAATTACAATGCCTACAATTCCGGTACGGTTCAATCCATGCGCGACGAGATACGCAAAATCAATAATCATCTTTTTATCGGGATCGGATACATGGGACTGGGCGGAGGGTCGATCAATCCTGCGCCATTCGTGCTCATGGGGCCCGCGAAGGAATGGGTGGGCGTCGATAAGCAGTAAAGGCGGTCTGTCTGTGCATCCGGGCGGTGTGCTTACTCGTCCGGATGCGCAGGCCATCATGAGGCATATTATGAATTTTCTAAAATATGGCCCCAATAGAAATTATGTAATAAACGTTGTTAAACTTGGGTGGCCCATCATTAAAGCCGGAAAACGGCTCAGCAATGTTCCTATCCTCAAGTGGCTCATTTATCCTTTTTTCATGAGGCCATATAACGAAGTCAGTTCTATTCCCCTCAACATTGAAGTAAAGAGGCCGGACAGTGTGGTGATGCCCCGACGTATTGTCAAAAGACTTCTCGCTGATGTGGAGGATATCTTTATTTTTGACGAATGCATCTGCAGGCGACATAACAATGTCTCAACACCGCCGCAGACGATCGGGTGCATGGCCCTGGGACCCGCCATCCGGCGCATCCACCCCAGCCATGGGAAAATGGTCACAACTGAGGAAGCGTTTCGTCACGTGGATCGCGCTGCCGAAACAGGATTAATTGCCAATTTCGCCCATGTGTGGATTGACCCGGCCGCTTTTCAGACGAGGTTTCATGATCTCATGTTCATCTGCTACTGCGACGACACCAACTGTCTGTACCGGACCTATATGAAAAACAGAGGCCC
>JAKLES010000156.1 GCA_022711575.1 Deltaproteobacteria bacterium
GCAATCGCCAGCTCAAAATTGTTGCTGGCTGCCGTAAAAGCCAGCGTCGTTGTTTTGGAATAATCCGCACCCAATTTTCTACCCAGATAGAACGACACCAGAAACATGACCACAAAATAGATCAACAGCGGGATGGCAATCCGCACGACATCGAGCGGCAGCGTAATAATCAAATTTCCCTTCAGACTGAACATCACCACAATGGTGAAAAGTAGAGCAATCAGCGTGAGCGGACTGATCAGCGGCACAAAGCGCGCATGATACCGCTCTTTTCTCACAAGCTTTACGCCAATGAGGCGGGTCAAGGCGCCGGCGATGCAGGGAATGCCCAGATAGATAAAGACGCTTTCAGCAATCTGGCGGATACTGACATCCACAACGCTGCCGGAAAATCCAAAATAGGGCGGCAGCACGGTGATAAAGAACCAGGCGAACACGCTGTAAAAAAGCACCTGGAAAATACTGTTAAAGGCGACGAGGCCTGCGGCATATTCCGTATTGCCTTTTGCCAGTTCGTTCCAGACAATCACCATCGCGATACAGCGTGCCAGGCCAATCATGATAAGACCTACCATATACTCCGGCTTGTCCGGCAGGAACACAATGGCCAGGATAAACATCAGAACGGGGCCGATCAACCAGTTTTGGACTAAAGAAAGTCCGAGGACTTTCCCATTGTGGAAAACCTGCGGCATTTCCTCATACTTCACCTTGGCAAACGGCGGGTACATCATCAAAATAAGCCCCGCCGCAATGGGGATATTGGTGGTTCCCACCTGAAATGAATTAATGAAGGCTTCCACGCCGGGGATACAATAGCCCAGTCCAACACCCAAAAGCATAGCGGCAAAAATCCACACCGTGAGATACCGATCCAGAAATGACAACCTGCTGCCAATGTGTTCCGACATAAATTCCTTCTTAATTTATTATTTTTTCTGCCTGAAAAAAGGCAGTCAGCTTTTCTTTCATTTCGTAAGCCAGCTTTTAATCTGGTCGGGCGTAGGCATTTTCCCGGCAATTTTGACATGTCCATCAATGACCAAACCCGGCGTCGTCATCACACCATAGGCCATGATTTGTTTGATGTCTTTGACCTTGGATATTTCTACGTTCACACCGGAATCTTTTATAACATCATGCACCAGCTCTTCGAGTTTGATACACTTGGCACAACCCGTTCCCAGAATTTCAATTTTCATGACAACCTCCTATTTCTTACAGGATTTCATAATTTTTTTGTGATCTTCGGCTTTTGCGGCAAGCACATCCTCTACGCAGCCGATAAAATCGAGAATGCATGTGCAGCGCAGCGTATAATAAATGCAGTTGGCCCTTTTTTCATCGATCACCAATCCCGCGTTTCTCAGCACACTTAAATGTTTGGAAACGGTGGACGTGTCTGCGCCAACCATTGCAGTCAGCTCGTTAACACAGCGTTCCTTCTTTTGCAGCTCCTCAATGATCAGCAAACGGCTGGGATGTGCCATCGCCTTAAGAATCTTCGCGCGTGCCTCATACCTGGACCTGATGGATTCTTTCATGGATTACCATCTCCTTTCTTATTTGGCCATATAGCCAAATAGAAACATTCTGTCAAGACGTTTTTATGGGTAATCGAAGAACAATGGAATGGATTGATCGATACAATACCGCTAAAGCGTTGGATAGCTTATGAGATGAGACCCTAAATAACTTTTTTCCCTAGCAAGGATGGCTTGCCCAAGGCAACTTTCAAATATTCCAACATCAATTCTTCAACAATTTGTTCTTTAGAGGTGCCGGCATAGGAGTCCTGCCTTTTAGTTTTATTAGTTTCTATTTTGCCACTCTGAACGGCCAGGGACCGTCGGGCTTGCTGCAAAGCCGTATATTTCCCCAGTAAATCACTTTGGGGTAAGGATGAAAGCCGCTGATAAGCCAAGGCTAGTTGGTTTGGCGCCGGCAGGTTCGGTGATTCAAGAATTGATTTTGAATTTTTGGCATATCGTTTTATGCCCTTAATGATATGTTGGGTTTCAACAAAATTAACTCCGGACCATCCTGCCCGAACCCATTGAAAAATGCCGGTTCTGACCATGGAAGGCGAAGAGCCCGTCTCAACATAAACGGTCACGGAAAAATAATCATAGATATAGGATTTAACCCAGCCTAAACCAGCCTTAGCGGATCCGGGTTCACCCGAATAGTAATAATTCCAATCGTCGTCATTCCCCAGGATGAAACCCTTTTTACCAACGTCGGATATATTGATCTGCTTGGATACGGTGATGAGCGTTTGCCGTCCTTTGTGATTAAGCAAGATGAACGTTCTGTTCAGGTCGTATTCATAGTAAACGCCGGTGGTGAGATCCGGTGTGATGGCATCACGCTGTAATCCGCGAATGATCGTAGGCTTGCCATCCGGTGAGGCAAGTGTCCAACTATTGGGCAATGGCTGTAATCTACCCTCTTGGCCGTTCCA
>JAKLES010000157.1 GCA_022711575.1 Deltaproteobacteria bacterium
CGGTATGGGACACGGCAACCACAGCCATAGGATTAAAAGCGGGATTCGGTGACTTATTGTCAGTCAATGGTTTGGAAGTATTCGGGGATGATTTGATTATCTCTAAATACGCCACAGGCCGGAAAAGAATGTACCGTTTAAACACGGAAGAAGTCACCCCTGAATACTGGTATGTGCGGGAAATCCCAGGAAACACTTGCGCCCAAAGTGAGAGAGCTATCCTGACGGCTTACAACAATGTTTATTTTATTGACACGGACGGGTTGAAATCCCTCAAGGGAGTCACGGAATACGGCGATATGCAGGGCGACACAAGCGGAAAGAAGATTGCGCCGGCGTTCCTTGGGTTGACCTGTAACTTCTTGAAGTACGTCCCCTATTACAACGCAATATGGTTTTCCATCGGATCACGGATATACACGGCAAAACTTCTAGGCGACAAGGATTTAGCCTTTACGGAATTATATTTCAATCAAGGCAGGATAGATTCGTTATGTGTTGACGGGGACACGGTATATCTAGGCGGCAACAACGGGTATCTCTACAAACTGGACACGGATTCAGACGTTGATGAAACGGCCCCTGACACCAGTGCGGGGTATCTCGCGGCCTTACGGGGCAAGCGATACAACTTCGGGACTACTGATGTTACATTAAGAAGCACAGCTATTCGTTTAACCCCTCTCAGTGGCGGTACGATTACGCTTATCGGTATCAAATCTGACGGTACGCCTGTAACTTTAGATACAATCACAATGGCAAGTGTCGGTGAGTACCTTAATGACGCAACAGGGTATGTGAACGCCGCAACTGATTATCTCTACGATTCAGGCGCGGAGCCTTCCCTAGAAGTCAATCGCAACAAACTTAAATCATCCTCTATTCAATTTGAATTACAGGCGACTTCCGCACGTTTCGGAATAGACGCGATTATAGGAGAAGTTATGATGACTAAGGGGACGTATTAATGGGATTCTTTGATTCAGTATTGAGCATTGCGACGGGGGGAATATCTGACGTTGTTAGCGGCGATGCCCCCTTTTCATCACTTGGAGGCGACGTTGCCAAGTGGGTAGCCCCTTTTGTCAATCCTGGTGCAGTCTCAGCCTATGGAGTTAAAGAGAGTATTAAGAACAAGGATTACGGGCAAGCCCTAAATTACCTTGTTGACCCCATTACTGAACCTGGAATTGACACAATCGCCCGTGGCAGTGGGCCTGTCATTGGTAAGATAAGTCCAGAGTTGAGAAAAAATGCCGCTACTATTGGAGCGACAATCGGAACTATTGCGGCTTACGGCGCACCGTGGGGAACGCTTGCCGGTTATGAAATAGGCAATAAAATTGCCGGTGGATCGGGGACACAGGGAGTTATAGGAGGCGCGGCTATTGGCGCGGCTTCTGCTGCTGCACCCTACGTTGGGAAGTTAGGTGCTGGTCTTTTAAAGACCGGAATCAATATGGGTGGGAATTATTTAAACCAAACCCTAATGTCTAATCCGGCGCAAATAAAGCAAGAGTGGGATGCGCTTAAACCTTATGAGCAACAGGCATTTTTAAGAGGGCAGTATGTACCACAGGGGCTTCTTAATATAACAACCGCACCGGATTATATGGCTTCCGATACACCTTCACCGACTCCGAGTTTCGCAAAAACCGATCTCCCGAAATTAACGGATTACGGTGACAGCAAGGACAAGAAAATAGCCGAAGCCCTTACAGACGAATATAAGAACTATAAACTAAACGACTATATGCTTTACAAACAAGACCCTGAACATCTGCAAGAATTGATTTTAAGGTACACATAGGAGGCATCATGGCTGACACAACAATACAAGATTACTTTAAGAATTTAGGTAATGCGTTATTTGACGTAACCACCACAACGCCAACGACTCCATCAGTTCCATCAGTCTATGACCCTGCCTATATCAAAAATACGTATCCTAATTATCAGGGGACTCCCTACGACCAATATACATTAGGAGCATTGAAAGATGCTCAGGGTTTGATAGGAAGCACAGGCTACACAGCCTACCCCGAATATGTGGCCTCTCAACAGAAAGCTCCGACTCAGACGGATTATGTTGAATACAACCCCATTTCACCGTTAGCGAATGTAACCGCACCGGATTATAAGAACGGGTTATTTGGGGGTGACTACGACGCACTTCAATCGGCTTTGACAACGCCTGGTGCAAACGCCGCGACAACTGCCTACAATCAGGGAACGGCTAATTTAACTAATGTCATGGGCGGGAGAGGTCTTTACGGTTCTTCCATCATGCAGAACCAACAGACCAACGCCTTAGACTCCACTTATCAAAGGGCAATGGCTGACAACGCAGCCAACGCAGCCGCTACACGATACGCCATGCAACAGAAGGCCGCTGAAGATCA
>JAKLES010000158.1 GCA_022711575.1 Deltaproteobacteria bacterium
AAGGGCAAAGTCCCAGTCCTTCTCCTCCCATTCCGTTCCGTAAGGCTTTCGATAAAGCACCTTGGTAAGACGATGCTTGTTTGCTTCGGTCAGATCGAAGAAACCCGCGCCCTTGGCGCAAAGCGAACCCTCATTGATGGGATGATCGGCATCGCCTTCGATGTTGAAAATTTTTCCTGTAGCCTTATCTACGCTACAGACCAGACCACATCCAACGGAACAGTAACAACAAATGGTCGTCACCTGCTTGGCAATTTTGATGCGATCCATTTTGCTAAGCTCGTCGGCGTATGCCCGGGTCGGATTCAGGTTAAGCCCTAAACTGGAAAGAGCAACCCCGCCTCCAACGGCACCGGCCATGGTTAAAAAACCTCTCCTTGTAATTTGCATAAAAATCCTCCCAATACCTGTGTCAATTTTGGTCTATGTCAGGCGTGGCATAACTTGACTGAAAGTCATAAAAAAGTCAATATGTTATATAAAGCATAGCGCATAAATAAGATGGGTATGAAGATTAATTTGATTGACATTGTGTAATGATCTTCCCTATAAGAAAATTACTCAAAGCGCATGGGGGGATTCGCCTGATGGAAATCAAGCATAAAGTTTGGATTGAAAAAAACGGGAAAGTGGTTTTCGGTAAGGGACGGGACGATATTCTCAAGGCCATTGACGAACAGCGCAGCCTCAATGCCGCAGCTAAAAAACTGGAAATGTCATACCGGGCAGCCTGGGGAAGATTGAAGGCCTCGGAAGAACGAATGGGAATGAAACTGGTGGATATTGGCGTACACGACAAATCCATGCAATTGACGCCGCAAGCCCGATCGATTATCGATCGTTTCGAGAAACTGGAAAAAGACGTGGAAAAACTTCTCCATAGCGCTGATCAGGATTTTCAAAAATTAATCCGGCCCAACGGAAAATAACCCTTTGCTGTGATGAACAATCTAGGCTTTTATTCCTTTAATGAAAATAGAGAGGTTATCCCTTACGGTTGTGCGGATTCTTTCAGCGCGTTTTTCAGGAGATCCTGTATAGATATAAAGGGAAATAATACCATTCAACATCCCCCAGATGGCATTTCGCATCTGATTAAAATCAATGCCTGAAACAAACTCACCTGAAGCGACACCCTTCTGAAGGATTTCAGAAATGGCAAGGACATTTTCATTGGTTGTATGAATCAACTGCGTGTTTTGCTCTTCGGTCAGGTTCATATTTTCCGATTGAAGCATGAAGGTCATCAAAATTCTAAATAATTCATTATTATCCAGAAAGAAATTCACATAGTCGAGAGCGAAAGACAACAGAAGCTCCGAGGCAGATCTGTCCTGCTTCGTAAAATTTTCTATTTCTTTATGGCGCTCGATGTTGGCCGAAATCAGTATCTGGGTATAGATTTCCTCCTTGCTGTCAAAATATAGATATATCGAACCTTTGCTGACTTCCGCTTTGGCAGCGATAAGGTCAACGGTCACGGATTTAAAACCACGTTCAAAAAACAGCTTGCGCGCTACTTTTAGAATAGAATTTTTTCGATTTTCTTTTTCTTTTTTTCTTCTTTCTTCTGAGCTCAAGACCAATTCTCCTTTCTAATAAAATAAAGAGACATTAAGAATAAATGGACATCGCTACTTAAATTTTAGCTTTACTGAACACTCTTGATCTTTAGGATTTGCTAGCACAGCACGTTCACTTGTCCTATTCGCATCAAGACCATATTTTGTAAGTCACCATAAGAACTGGAAATATAGCGCACAAGACACTCTCTCTCTCTTCTGACTTACGGTCAGGATTGCGTATCGCAATCGGTTGACCCTGTCAAGGGAAATTACAGTCCCCCTTGATTTCAAACACCATCAACAATAAGTGGGATTGGCATCAGAACGGAATAATATCTGCTGGCTGCTCTCCACATAGACCGCAATCAGCATGAATGGTAATGAATGGCTAACGCATTTTCTCAAGTTGACGAATAATGCTTTCCAGGGGGGGGCGTTCATTGATGTCATGAACATCGATATAGCGGATGATTCCCTTTTTATCGATAATGATGATCGCCCGTTCCGCCGTGCCGTCAGAACGCAATATGCCGTATTGGGAAGCGACGACTCCGTGCGGCCAAAAATCGGAAAGGACATCAAACCACAGGTTACCCATCTGTTTAGTCCAGGAATATAGCGTCGGTATGTTATCCACGGAAATGCCCAGTAAGGTAGCATCATTCTCGTCAAACAGATCCTTGACAATATTATAGCCAGGCCACTGGTCCGAGCACACCGGTGTCCAGGCGGCGGGAACAAAGGAGAGCACGACATTTTTTTTGCCTCTGAAATTCTTAAGGGACACTTTCTTACCGCTGACGGCCTTAAGTTTAAATTCCGG
>JAKLES010000159.1 GCA_022711575.1 Deltaproteobacteria bacterium
CCGGCGATGAAATCGTCTCGGCGGATAATCTCTACGGCGGAACCTACACCTTATTTCATTACACGTTTCCCCGCCTGGGCATTACGGTAAACTTTGTCAAATCCAATGATTTAAAAGCGCTGGAAGCGGCCATTACACCGAAGACAAAAGCTGTTTACGCGGAATCGATAGGCAATCCTAAAATGGATGTTGCCGACCTTACCGCCATCGCTGCCATCGCGCACAAAAAAGGCATTCCTTTTGTCCTGGATAATACCGTATCTCCCTATCTCTTGCGTCCTTTTGATTTCGGCGCGGATATTATTGTTTATTCCGCAACCAAATTTATCGGCGGTCACGGCACGTCGCTGGGCGGCGTTATTGTTGATTCAGGGAAGTTTGACTGGACAAACGGGAAATTCCCGCTCATTGCCGATCCTGATCCAAGTTATCACGGGCTGAATTTTGTGGAGGCCTTAAAACCCATGGGTAATCTGGCGTATATTCTGAAGGCCCGTGTTACTCTTTTACGCGACCTGGGTCCCGCCTTATCCCCGTTTAATGCGTTCCTTTTCCTGCAAGGATTGGAAACGTTGCATCTGCGTATGCCGCGTCATTGCGAAAACGCACGGGCTGCCGCTTTTTATCTGGAGAAACATCCCAAAGTTGCTTGGGTGAATTATCCGGGGCTGGCATCGAGTCCGGAACATGACAGAGCGGCAAAATATCTTCCTAAAGGGGCGGGCGCTATTCTTGGCTTTGGCGTAAAGGGTGGGATGGAAGCGGGAAAGAAATTTATTGATTCCCTGCAATTGATTTCACATCTGGCCAATATCGGTGATGCAAAAACTTTAGCGATTCATCCGGCATCCACGACGCATCAACAACTGTCGCCGGAAGAACAATTAGCCACAGGCGTCACGCCTGATTTTATCCGCCTGTCCATCGGCCTTGAACACATGGATGACATCTTGGCGGATATCGAACAGGCCCTGAATAAAGTTTAATGAGATATAAGGCATGACGCATTGTCCACCGACTTGAGGAGGTGTTTCATGAACAAAATATATGCAGATAATTCGCAGTCTATCGGCAATACGCCACTGATAAAACTCAATCATGTCACGTCAAGCGCTAAGGCAACGGTGCTGGCAAAAATAGAAGGCCGCAATCCTGCTTATTCGGTTAAGTGCCGAATCGGGGCGGCCATGATCTGGGATGCCGAGGCAAAAGGGCTGCTGAAACCCGGTATAGAAATCATCGAGCCGACGAGCGGCAACACGGGTATCGCTCTAGCTTACGTCGCGGCGGCGCGAGGCTATAAGCTGACACTGACCATGCCGGAAACGATGAGTATTGAACGACGAAAAGTCCTTGCTGCCTTTGGCGCCAATCTTATCCTGACGCCCGGTACGGAAGGAATGAAAGGTGCGATCAATAAAGCTGAAGCTATCGCTGCAGCTGACCCGCAAAGATATTTTCTCCCGCAGCAGTTCAAGAATCCAGCCAACCCCGCGATTCATGAGAAGACGACCGGTCCGGAAATATGGAATGATACGGAAGGTGCGATAGATGTTCTGGTTGCCGGTGTTGGAACCGGAGGAACGATTTCCGGCGTTTCCCGTTACATTAAAAAGAAAATGGATAAGAAAATTATTTCAGTTGCCGTGGAACCCAAAGAAAGTGCGGTGATCAGCCAAAAGCTGTCCGGAGAGGATTTAAAGCCGGGACCGCACAAAATTCAGGGAATTGGAGCGGGTTTTATTCCCGACACGCTGGATTTATCCATCATCGATCGGGTCGAGCAGGTGGACAGTGCGGAAGCCATCGAATATGCAAGACGTCTAGCGCGGGAAGAAGGCATACTGGTTGGTATCTCCTGTGGCGCGGCGGCAGCAGCAGCCGTGCGTTTGGCTAAAAAGGAAGAGTGTGCCGGAAAAATTATCGTGGTGATTCTGCCCGATGCCGGAGAACGCTACCTTTCAACCGTACTATTTGAAAACATCGGCGTATAAACCTTTGCCTTGGAAACAATCTTTATTTTCAAACATTATTATTGGATATTTCACGGGATTCGTCAAAAGACGAATAATTTCGGAAACAGTCTGTGCAAAAAATCTTTACAAAACATGGAATTAATGTGAACAACAATTCGCAAAATGAATAATCATTCATAAAATAAAATCTGGATGAAAAACTGGATACCCTTATTGGTGCGCAATTACAGTTTATTGAAAAGAATGCTGATTTCTGCAGGATATTTCTGCGGGGAGAAAACGAACTGTCGGCTCAGACGATGAGTGCCATGCGCCAACATCTGATGAAGGGTTATTTTAAACATTTATCTTTTATCGAAAATATACTAAAATCGGCATAAAAGATGGCAAACTG
>JAKLES010000016.1 GCA_022711575.1 Deltaproteobacteria bacterium
AGTGCCAATCTATCCACTTCTATTGTGGGTCTGTGTTTCTCAGTGGCATCTTGAAGGTGCGGCAGTCGTTTGGGTTGGTCGCGCATTGTTCGAGATGATCGTGTTCTTTGTCTTGGCAAAAAAAATAAGTGGCGCTGGGAGTGCCTCCGGAAAAGTTAGTCTGTACATCTTGTGTGGCGCAGTGATTTTTGCACTAGGCCTGTCTCTTGGCGGCTTACCTGTAGTGTTGCGAATTCCCACGCTTACTGTTGTTCTCCTTCTGTTTTTCTATTTTCTCTGGTCTCGTGTTTTTTCAGCGGAGGACAGGTTGTGGATCACGGGAAAGTATATTTTGGTTCTTGGTGGGTTTTTCAGAAAAAAATAAAGTGGTTTAACACATTTAAATAAAATGCTGAAATATCTTCCCTTGATAATAATAGAAGGCTACTTGGCCTTGACTGTATTGCTGTTTTTATTGGGCCCATTTGATTGGCCAAGAGTAGACTTTTATGTGCTTTCTGCATTCTTGATGCTCTACCAGGTTGCTCTGGCGGTCGGGTACTATATGGGCGCCTACAAATCAAAAATAATTCGAAGGAAGTTAGACGTAAATTATTGGTTTAAGGCCTCGTTGGTTATAAGTGTTGTTCTGATCATACCGTATACCTATATTTACACCGGGAAATACCCATGGGATATTATCTGGGGGGTCCCGGATCAGGCGCAAGCGTTCGCCGATTATTATCAACGCCTTTCTATGGAAAGAACGCCGGAGCGCGTTCTGATTATGCTAGCGAGGACACTATTTTCTCCGCTAATAGTCGCGCTGATTCCATTGATGTTTTGGACGAAGCGGCTGGCAGTTGGGTGGAAAATACTTTTCATTATATATATTTCACTATATTTCTCATTTTCGCTTTTGAGAGGGACTGATAAAGAGAGCGCAGATTTCCTGGTGTTTTTCTTTGTCGGCTTGTTTTCGCGGATTGCGATAAAGCATTTCTCCAAGGAAGCTAAGTCAAGCCACACAAAAACCTGGCTAGTTGTTCTTCTTTTGTCGCTTGGTCTATGGGTTTCGTACACGACATTCATGGAACGAAAGATGGCGAGGCTGGGTGGCGACGATCAGGTCTGCATCCAGCAAGCAGACGTTTGTGCCGATATGAACAGAGGAGTGATGCCGTATTTGGATGACAAGAACAAGTTCGGGTTCAGCATGGCTACCCTTTACCTGTCAATTGGATATTACGGTATGGGTTTGGCTCTCGAGGAAGATTTCGAATCATCTCTCGGGCTTGGTCACTCATTATTCATTTCGAATGGCGTGATGCAAGTTGAGGATCTGCGCTCTTTCCTCGATCGGAGATATACTGCAAAAATTTCCCTAAAAGGTTGGGATGCGCAGGTTTATTGGGCTACGACATACACATGGTTGGCTAATGATGTAGGTTTTTTTGGCGTTATCGTATTGATGTTCCTGATTGGCTTCGTTTTTTCCAGAACGTGGCAAGATGTGATTTCACTAAGAGATCCCGCTGCCATAATTCTATTTTCCCAAATTGTGTTGATGCTTTTTTATCTGCCGGCATTTAATGTGACAATGCAGAATATCGACAACTATTTCGCATTTATTTTCTGGTTGATTTTCTGGATTGGTGGTTTTTCTGCGGTTGCACGGCGTATCGATAAAAGTAATTCTCAATCAGGTATGGCAATATGAAAATAAGTATCGCAGTGGCCTCATACAATTACGGAAGATTTCTCGTAGACTGCCTTGAGAGTTTGGCGGGGCAAGACTACTCGAATTTCGAGGTACTGATCGCAGATGGCGGTTCGCAGGATGAGTCACTGGAAATTATCGCGCGATACTGTGAAAAAGATTCGCGGTTTAGATTGGTCAGCACCGAGGATCGTGGGCAGGCTGATGCGATTCAAAAGGCATTGGGGCAGGCGACCGGTGATGTGATTGGGTTCCTGAATGCAGATGATATGTATCTTTGTCGTGACGTCTTTTCGACGGTAGTAGAGTCGTTCCGTCAGTATCCGCGAGTGGGGGTGTTTACTTTTTCAGCATGGTTCGTTGAAGAGGGTGGGCGCACCATCAAGCGGGTTAACCATCGACATCACCCGCTTGATAGTCTGGCCTGGATGAAATTCAGGCCGCAGATTGTTCAGCCTGCAACCTTCTGGTCACGAGAAGTCGCAACTGCGATTCCGTTTCACGAAAAATTTCACTACGTTTTTGATACGGTTTTCTTTTATCAGGCCTATCAGAAATTCTCCTTCCTGGAGTTGTCGAAGCCCGTGGCAGCCTATCGCCTACACGGTTCAAACAAGTCGATGACCGTACGCTCTGCAAGAATATTTGAACTCGCAGAATTCGAACGCCTGAAATTTGGCCGACGCTCGTTGCGTGGGCTATATTTAAACGTTGTCGGTCAATTGGCCAAGGTTTGCGAACGGTATCCTGTTGTCGGCCGTCCTTTGATCAAGATTGTTTACCTGAGTGTTAACTCTGCATCGTTTCTATCATTTTATCGTTTGCCCGGTATTTGATTTGGCGAGATGTAGAGACTAAAAATGAAACGAATAGCCATCCTGCAATCTAATTATATTCCCTGGAAGGGTTACTTTGATATGATCGCGGCGGTGGATGAGTTCATCCTCTACGACGACATGCAGTTCACCAAGAATGACTGGCGTAACCGCAATCAGATAAAGACGCCGCAAGGTGCGCAGTGGCTGACAGTGCCTGTTGGTAAAGATATTAGTCGACGTATTCGGGATGTGACCCTCGACGCGAGGTGGCAGGTAAAGCATTGGAAATCCTTGGAAAGTAATTATCGTCGCGCACCACGTTTTGATGAAATTGCGACATGGCTGGAGCCACTATATATTTCGGAGTCTTACTCTCACTTGTCGCAACTTAATCGTTGCTTCATCGAGGCCATTTGCAATTACTTGTGCATCAAAACAGAAATTACCAACTCATGGGACTACGTATTGCTTGACGGCAAAACAGAGCGGTTGGCTGATCTGTGTGCACAGGCAGGCGGTACGGAATACATCTCAGGCCCCGCAGCCAAGGATTACATCAAAGAAAGCGTATTCGCTGAGATGGACATAAAGTTGACTTGGTTTGACTACTCTGGCTACCCCGAATATCCACAACTATGGGGTGAGTTCACCCACGGGGTCACCATTCTCGATTTACTGTTCAACTGCGGTACTGATGCATACCGCTACATGAGGTATGTGCACTCATGAAGCTTTCCATCGTTGCAACCCTATATCAGTCCGCCCCATACATCGCCGAGTTCTATCAACGAGCTAGTGCTGCAGCCACACAACTTGTGGGTGAAGATTTCGAAATTGTTCTGGTGAACGATGGATCACCCGACAACAGCCTCGAACTCGCTGTGCGACTCACAGAGAACGACAGCCGTGTCATCGTTGTCGACCTCTCGCGCAATTTCGGGCATCACAAGGCCATGATGACAGGGCTTTCGCATGCTGCAGGGGTGCAAGTATTTCTTATTGACAGTGACTTGGAAGAGGAGCCGGAATGGCTCTTGAGTTTTGCTAATAAACTGGTCACTGAACAGTGCGACGTTGTTTTCGGGGTGCAAGAACAACGCAAAGGCAAAGGGTTTGAACGCTTTACCGGGCAATGGTTCTGGCGGTTATTTAATTTGCTGACGGGCTTGCAACTTCCAGAAAATATTACCACTGCCCGGTTGATGTCGCGTCGTTACGTTGATGCTTTGTTGATACATAGAGAGCGCGAAGTATTCATGGCGGGTCTCTGGCACATTACGGGGTTCAAGCAAGTTCCTCAAACGATCCAAAAACACAGTATTGGTGCAACGACATACACGTTGCAGCGAAAAATGTCTTTGCTTGTCAACTCCATAACCTCTTTCAGTAATGCGCCTTTGGTCAGTATTTTCTATATCGGATTAGTTATCTCATTCACTGCGGTAATTTATATAATTTACCTTTTCTTCAACTGGTGGTTCGTTTCCAAGCCTTTGAGTGGGTGGACATCGGTGATGGCTTCAATATGGCTGCTTGGTGGGTTGATAATGTCTTCAATCGGTGTTGTTGGGATATATTTGTCAAAAATATTTTCTGAGACGAAGAGACGTCCTTATACCATTGTTCGACAAGTGTTTGGACGCCATCAATAATGCTAAGAATTGCATTTCTGTGCTCTGGCGGTGGTGGTAACC
Organism: Deltaproteobacteria bacterium; assembly: GCA_022711575.1. Lineage (GTDB taxonomy): Bacteria > Desulfobacterota > Syntrophia > Syntrophales > Smithellaceae > UBA8904. Next base: position 4,212 of record JAKLES010000016.1, read on the forward strand.
TTCGATTTGTCATGGAAGCTATACGCCTTGGTTTCTTAACGAATGCTGAGATATGCGGTGTAATTACAGACCGTGAATGTCCTGCCAGTCTGTTCGCTAGGCAGAATAATATCCCTGTCTCAGAGTGTGATTTCTCCGAGAAAGATCAGCCTAGTGTGATAACTAGGCTACTTGATCTAGATCCGGGGGTCATTGTTTCAAATGTTCATAAAATTCTTTCGTCGGCCGTGGTTGATTCATTCAGAGGTAAATTAGTCAATCTTCACTACTCGCTTCTACCTGCTTTTGGCGGCGTTATTGGAGTAAAAGCGCTGAGCCAAGCTTTGGATTACGGGGTTCAACTTGTGGGAACGACGGTGCATTTGGTTGATGATCTTGTGGATGCTGGTTCTCCGCTAGTTCAGACAGCAATTCCGGTTATCCACGGCGACGAGATACCAGTCTTGATGGATATCGTATTCCGCGTGGGCTGCATATCCTTGTTAACCGGGGTGCAGTTGATTGGAGGCGATAAACAGATTCCATCGGGAGAGCTACGTTCGCTAATGGAAATATCGGGCCGTTCTGTGTTGTTCAATCCTTCGGTGGCGTCCTTTCCGGAATTTCAAGACGAATCTTTTTGGAGGCGCTTGAAATGAGAAACTATTTGATGATTTTGCCGATTGCGCTTCTCGTTACCTACAGCCAACTCATAGTGAAGTGGCGATCAAGTGCTGTGGAACAGTTGGCAAGTGCAAGTTTTTTACAACATCTAATCAAATTTATAACCGATCCAGTAATTCTCTCAGCATACACCGCTGCTTTAGTTGCCTCCTTTGCTTGGCTATATGTGGTGACTAAACTACCTTTAACTGTTGCCTTTCCTGTTTATATTGGAGTTACATTCGCCATGGTTTTGCTCGGAGGATGGTTCTTTCTGTCGGAAACGCTAAGTACCACAAAACTCGTCGCTGTCTTGCTGATCTTTAGTGGAATTGTCATTGGAGTAACTGCGGATGCATGACGGGCAGCGGACATTCGCTATTGAGTGTTGGTTGGTGGAGGTTCGTTCACAGTTCGTCAACGCAGCCCCTGAGTTGCTGCCTTTGTTTGATACCTATGCGGCGGAAGCACTGTTTGGTCGGCGTTACATCGATTCTGACCTTGAGTGTTTGCGCCGCGGGGCACGGGTTCTTGAGGTTGGCGCTGGCTCCTTGCTTCTTAGTTGCCAGTTGATGAGAGAAGGATTCGAAGTCACTGCTCTCGAGCCAATCGGCGACGGTTTTTCACATTTTGACCAGATGCGTCAGATGGTTTTGGACAAGGCTCGCTCCTTGGGGTGTTGCCCCGCGATTTTAGACCGACCCGCTGAAGAGTTTGCCGTGGTCAACCGTTTTGACTATGCGTTTTCGGTCAACGTGATGGAGCATGTGAATGATGTTGCACGCGTCTTGGAAGCTGTGGGAAAGGGCCTGAATGTTGGTGCAAGCTATCGTTTTACCTGCCCGAATTACCTTTTTCCGTATGAGCCACACTTCAACATCCCGACCTTGTTTTCCAAACGGCTAACGGAAAAATTATTGAGGCGGAAGATATTCGGTAGCCACAGGGTGCCTGACCCATCTGGAACCTGGAAGTCTCTCAACTGGATCAATGTCGTTCAAGTCGGAAGGTATGTTCGACGGTTGTCGGGATTCACGATGACTTTCAATCGCTCTATGCTGGTTTCTACTCTTGAACGCATTGCTTCGGACCCTGACTTCGCTGGCCGTCGCTCTCCGGCAATGCGCAGTCTCCTCTTGGTGCTGGTTCGCTTGCGAATGCACCATCTATTTCGGCTCGTGCCAGCAGTCTTCCAGCCCATCATGGATTGCCGTGTTGAGAAAATCGCTGATTCGGAGGTGTGTTGATGGCACAGATAACCCATGGAGTGAGGGCTATTCTTTCTCATCCACTCATCTATTCCTCGTTTCAGTCACTGATGGGGGCACACAAGATTCGGCAGAATTTTGTTGCGAACTACATTAAGCCGTTCCCTGGAATGAAGATTCTGGATGTGGGTTGTGGTCCTGCCGATATCCTGGCCTACCTGCGCGATGTCGACTATTGTGGCTTCGATATTAGCGAAGCGTACATTGAGCAGGCATGCACAAGATTTAGTCAACTTGGAACGTTCAATTGCAAGCAATTGCAACCAGAGGATTTGGCTGGATTACCCAAGTTCGATGTGGTTCTTGCTCTGGGTTTGCTACACCATCTCGATGATGCGGTGGCAACGGATGTCATGGAACTTGCCCTGCAGGCGCTCAAGCCGGGTGGCAGGTTGATTACCATGGATCCCTGCTTCGATTCTTCGCAGAATCCCATCGCTCGCTTTCTGGTTCGGAATGATCGTGGCCAGAACGTGCGTGACAAGGCGGGTTATGAAGCTTTAGCAGGCAAGGTGTTCACATCGCCACGCGTTGATGTCCGTCATCAAGTCTGGATCCCTTATACCCATTGCTTCATGGAGTGCCAGAAGTGACACCAGTGGCGACCAAATCATGAAAGCCATTCTTTTGGCCGGCGGAAATGGCTCGCGGCTTTATCCTCTGAACCAGATATCAAGCAAGCAACTTCAGGCGGTTTTCGACAAACCGATGATCTACTACCCGATCACCGTTTTGATCGCTGCTGGCGTGCGCGAGTTTTGCCTTATTTCAACGCCGCATGATTTGCCGCGCTTCAGGCAGTTGCTCAGTGATGGGGGGCGTTGGGGAATCAGCATCGAGTATCGGGAACAACCTCATCCAGAAGGCATTGCCCAAGCATTCTTGATTGCGGCGGATTTTGTTGTGGGTGATAACGTTGTCTTGATGCTGGGTGACAATATTTTCTCAGGTGGCGACGACTTTCCACGGGCCATGGCAGAGTTCCACGGTGGAGCAACCATTTTTGCTTACCACGTCAAAGACCCGGAACGTTACGGCGTTGTTGAGTTCGATCGCGATGGGAAAGCGCTGTCGATCGAAGAGAAGCCGGCAAAGCCCAAGAGTGGCTACGCGATCCCTGGTATCTACATTTACGATAATCAGGTGCTGGAGATTGCACGCTCGATCAAACCTTCTAGTCGAGGCGAACTTGAGATAACTGATGTCAATCGGGAATACCTGCGGGCAGATCAACTTCGGGTGCATCGTTTGAGCCGGGGTTTTGCCTGGCTGGATGCGGGTACCAGCACCGCATTGCAGGAAGCTTCAGCTTACATTGAAGCTATTGAGCGCCGGCAGGGTGTCAAAATCGGCTGTCCGGAGGAGGCGGCCTTGGTGCGTGGGTTTTTGACTCTCAAGCAGTTCGAGGCGTTGCTGGAAGGCATGCCAAATTGTGAATACAGAGACTATTTGGTCAGCGTGGCGGCCGAAACCCGCAGGCTTGGAGGCTTCAAATGAGTCAGGACGAAATTCAGTTCAACCGTCCATATATGACGGGTAAAGAGCTCTATTACATTGCCGAAGCCAAGTTTGGCAACATGCTGGCGGGGGATGGTTCGTTTACCAAGCGCTGCCACCAATGGATTGAAGAGAATACAGGTTGCGCCAAGGCGCTGCTCACCAATTCCTGTACGGCAGCATTGGAGATGACTGCTTTGCTGCTTGACATCCAGCCAGGTGACGAAGTGATCATGCCGTCCTACACATTCGTCTCTACCGCCAATGCATTCGTCTTGCGCGGTGGTGTGCCGGTGTTTGTGGATATCCGTGAAGACACGCTGAATCTTGATGAGCGCTTGATCGAGGCTGCCATCACGCCGCGTACCAAGGCGATTGTTCCGGTGCATTACGCTGGCGTGGGTTGCGAGATGGACACGATAATGGATATCGCCCGCCGCCATGGTTTGAAGGTAGTGGAGGACGCTGCGCAAGGGGTCATGGCCAGCTACAAGGGGCGGGCGCTCGGCAGCATTGGTGATCTGGGGGCCTTTAGCTTCCATGAAACCAAGAACGTGATTTCCGGTGAGGGAGGCGCCTTGCTGGTCAATGATCCAGAGTTGGTACTGCGCGCGGAGATCATCCGGGAAAAAGGAACCAATCGCAGCCAATTCTTTCGAGGGCAGGTGGACAAATATACCTGGATGGACGTTGGCTCATCTTACCTGCCGGGCGAAGTGATTGCTGCTTTCCTGAGGGCTCAACTGGAGGAGGCAGAGAGCATCACCCAAAAACGGCTTTCACTCTGGGCGAGATACCACGATGCGCTAGCCCCATTGGAGGAGGCGGGTTTGGTGCGCCGTCCGATCGTGCCATCTGGTTGTGAGCACAATGCTCACATGTATTACCTTCTATTGGGATCTTTGGAGAAACGTACAGCCGTGCTCTCCAAGTTGAAGGAGCGTGGTGTGAGCGCAGTGTTTCACTATGTGCCCCTGCATTCTTCGCCTGCGGGAAAACGCTTCGCCAGGACACATGGCGATTTAAGGGTGACTGATCGCGTGGCGGATTCACTGGTTCGCCTCCCGCTTTGGATCGGGCTTGACGATTGCCAGGAAGTGGTGGTGCAAACGTTGGCGGACTCGCTGCTAGCATAGTTAATGGTGAGCGTCTGGTTAGATAGGGAATGCCAATACATTCCAAGTTGCCTCGCCGATAATGGATCCGCCTGAGTGTCAATTTACAAGCAAATATCTCGTCTTGGTTTTACTTCATGCCATTCTCAAGAGAAATGGCTCGATCTATTGTCATGGCTTGTTGTTTTCTCGTTAGTGATATCACTGGGACTGGGTCTGTTCGTTCCTCTTTACACCGATGAGGTCGCAACGAAATTTGTGCAAGCCCGGTTTTTTGCCGAGGAGGGGAAGATGCTTTCGCTTTTTCCCCAGTGCGCATCAGGCTTCATTCTCGATACGCCAATATCCTGGTATCCAGCGGCACTGATATATTCATTTTTGTATTCAAATCTAGGGCCTCTCGGAATCAGGATCGTGGGAGTTACGACGGCTTATATTTGGCTTGGGCTACTGAGCTATTGGGCTGTTATGACCATTCCGGTTCGCCAGGATCGTATTCGCCTGCTGGCAGCGATTGCGGCTGTTCTCGGGTTGGGTGTCTTGCCTTTTACACTGGTGCTGGCCAGAGCAGAGCAGTGGCTTGTTTTGCTCCTTACTATCTACTGTGTGTTTCCGGCATTGGCAGAGCGCGCCTTTCGTTTCCAAACCAGATGGATGGCATCGGTCTGGTTGGTCGTCTTTTGCATCGTAACTTCACTGTTCTATTACACCCACGCCAAGGCAGTTTTCTTATTGCCAGTTGTAATTGTTTCCGCTGGCTATTTTTTTGGCAGGCGGCATAAGTTGCTGCTCGGGTTGGCGGTGATCTTTGCCATCCTCTGTGCGTATCAGAGCGTTCAAGTGGCCAAGGCCGTTATTCGTTGCGAGGATGCTCCAATTCTCTCGGGGATACTTGCCTCACAGACGGCAAATCTGTCAATGCTCAGGGAATCCCCGAAAACAGTCCTGTTTGACGGTGTCGAGAGTCTTGTTTCGGCACCGGAAAAAATTATCGCGCACGTGATATTCCAGAAAGACTATCAGTCAGGGTGGCTGCCTCCAGGCGGTGGAGGTGAATTGAGTTCTCTGACAAAACTGGTAAATCTTGGCATAAAAGTGGTGTTGCAAGTCATTTTTTGGCTTGCTGTGATGATTCCACCAATTGGCATTTTTTTTGCGACAAAACGAAAAACGAGACGTTATGGGAAATATTTAATTGCCTCGCTTTGGCTTGCCTTTGTTGGGCATCTAACGATCTACAGGGTGTGGAATTTCTATGGGGGAGCGCTGGCTATAACCCTTATGGTGATGTTGCTTGCCCTGTGCGCTGCTTTGATTTTTGAGTTTAAGGGGAAGAGCCAGGTGGGCAAATGGTCGCTCACGACTGTTTTAACGTTCTCGCTATTGAGTTTTTCAGTGTTGATTTTCCAGGTTTCACCAAAACTTATCGTATTGGCTACCTCGATATCGGATGTTTTGCCTGGGCAGCCATTGTCAGTGAAAACATTAAATTTTGATTCTCGTCGAGAGCACCTCAGGTTATTGGCCAAGACTTGCGATATCCAAGGTGATGGGGCAAAGAGACTGGTTGTGGATGATCTGACGTATTTTGCATTCGAAAACCTGCGACAGCCGCTTCATTTAATTTACCTGTACGATGGTGGGTTCGGTGCGGATATCGGGGGCGAAAAAATTCGCAGCTTTCTCTCTGGCATGGAGAGCGCCGGGATTATTGCACAATGCACTTATATCTCACCAGCGTTCAACAAAGTTGTGGTACGGGATGGCGATTTTTGTTGCGTTAATTTGAAGAAAAATTGAAATATGGAAAATACATTTTAGTTGGTTTGACGCAACCCATTTGATTTAAAATAAATTCAACAGAATAAAAAATATGAGAGTAGTTCTACTGTCGCAATGGTATCCGCCAGAGCAGGCTCCTATTGGTTACATGATTCAGGAGTTGGCTCAGGCGTTAATTTCTCGCGGGTACGAAGTTACGGTGATTACCGGGTTTCCAAATCACCCAACGGGAATAGTGTTCGGTGACTACCGAAAGCAATGGTGTCTCAAAGAGGAGGTCGGTGGAGTGAAGGTCTGGCGGATGTATCTCTATACCGCCCCATATCCAAGCAAAATGAGGCGGATTCTGACTTTTCTGTCCTTTACATTCACTTCTGCATGGGCATTGTTGGTACATCCCCGCTATGATTTGCTTTTTGCCGTATTTCAGCCTTTATCGGTTGGCGCTACCTTGCCAGTGATTGCCAAGATCCGGCGAACCAAATTGATCTTGAACGTTCAGGATCTGCATCCGGATGTTCCCATTGAGTTGGGGCTCATACGCAACCCTGTTTTGGTGAGGCTACTCCGTTGGATAGAGGGTGTTGGCTATCGATCAGCTAGCGGTTTGGCGGTGATCTGCGATCAGTTTCGAAAGCACTGTGTCGCCAGGGGGGCGCATGATTCAAACGTTGCAGTCATTCCAAATTGGATCAACCTTGAAGAGATTGTCCCCGGCAGTCGAGATAATGGTTTTCGGGCCACTTTGGGGCTCTCACCAGATCACGTAGTTGTGATGTTTGCAGGCACTATTGGTTTGGTTGCCGGAGCAGAAGTCGCTCTTCAGGCTGCCCTGTTGCTCAAGGATACTTTGCCTGACGTGCGTTTTGTATTTGTAGGGGAGGGCCCGGCGGTAGGTGCGTTGAAGGATTTTGCGCGAGTGGATGGGCTGACGAATGTCATATTTGCGCCGTTTCAGCCTCGAAGTATGCTGTCAGAGGTACAGGCGATTTCGGATATTTCGCTTGTGACGATGCGGCACGGAAAAGGTAGAGCTTCTGTTCCCAGCAAGGTCCTGGGGTACATGGCTGCCGCCCGGCCAGTAATTGCTGCAGTGGATGCTGATAGTGAGACGGCTTCGTTAGTGAATCGAGCGGGGTGTGGCCAGGTCATTCAGCCCGAGGACAGTGAGGCACTGGCTGGTGCGATCACTTCACTGGCTGCAGACTGCGACCGACGGCGCGAACGTGGGTATAGCGGTAGACGGTATCTTGAAGCGAATTACCAAAAGGAGGCAATCACTGGGCAATATGTCCAATTCTTTGAAGACATAGTGGGGCGCGCATGATTATTGTTAAAGCAGATCGAACTGACGTTGCAGAAGTTGCGAAACTTCATGTGCACGCGTTTCCCGGTTTCTTCTTGACCTCATTGGGTTTGTCTTTCCTGGAGGAACTGTATGCCGGATTTCTTTCTCATCCATCAGGTATCTTCATCGTTGCGAAGGAGGAGGAAGGCATCGTCGGATTCGCTGCGGGCACGTCCGCTCCCGAGGTGTTCTTCCCCGATTTGCGACGTCGGCGCCGTTTCGCATTTGTATTCAAGGCAATCCCATCGATTCTCAGAAACCCCCTGCCTGTTTGCAGGAAGCTCTTGTATGCTGTGCGATACCGCGGAGAGGCACCGGCTGCGAGATCTTCGGGGGCATTACTGAGTAGCATTGGAACCGCGATCGCCTGTCGAGGCAATGGTGTTGCAGCGAACCTGATGCTGGAATTCGAGAAGGAAGCCATGGCCCATGGCGCTGACTTTGTTTACCTGACTACTGATGCCGAGCAGAACGATCGGGTGAATGCGTTTTACAGAAGGCATGGATATGCCGCTGTTAGTCGCTTTCAACAAAATGGCAGACGAGACATGTTTCGGTACGAGAAGCAATTGTCTGCATGATTAGAACTCACTGGATTAAATAATGAGCGATTTTTTGCCCTTTGCTCTTCCCGAAATTGGAGAAGAGGAAATATCTGAAGTTGTTTCTTGCCTGCGTTCTGGGTGGGTTACGACGGGACCAAAAGCAAAGCAGTTCGAGGCCGATTTTGCAGCGTTTCTTGGCGGTGATGTGGAGGCGATCGCGGTCAATTCCGCGACGGCGGGCCTGCACCTCGGCTTAGAGGCGG
>JAKLES010000160.1 GCA_022711575.1 Deltaproteobacteria bacterium
CTCGCTAAACTACTTGCCAGACTTAAAATAAAACTGGATTTTGTCGCCAATCTAGATGCGCCGCGCGAAGTCATCCTGGACCGTCTGACCACACGCAGAACATGCTGCAATCCATCCTGCCAGGCCATCTATAATGTCAAAAACAATCCCCCTAATGAAGATGGCACCTGCACGCTGTGTAATCATCAGACCATTCAACGGGATGATGAAACGGAGGAGGCAATTAGTAACCGTCTGAAAACATACCATCAGAAAACAGCACCGCTGAATGATTATTATGAAAAAGAAGGGTTGCTTAAAATTTTCCTGTCGCTTATTGCCGATGATACGATAGCGGATATAATAAAAGCTTTGAAAGCTTAAACCCTCAATAATTACATGATTGAGTATGAAAAAGAGCTGAATCCGGAACAATACCGGGTTGTCGCAGAAGAGGGCGGGCCGCTTCTTGTTCTTGCAGGAGCAGGCAGCGGTAAAACGCGGACACTGACCTACCGGGTGGCCCATTTGTTGGAATCCGGCGTACCGCCGGAAAGTATTCTGCTCGCGACATTTACCAATAAGGCCGCGCATTCCATGCTGAACCGGGTGGAAAGTCTTGTTAATTGTTACACGGGGAAAATAATGGGCGGCACATTTCACTCCATTGCCCATCGGTTTCTGCGAAGTTACGCTTTCCGCCTAGGCTATTCCAATAGTTTTTCCATTGTGGATAGTGAAGATGCCCGACAGATCATTGCATCGGCTATGACCGAATTAAAAATAGACACCAAACTCACCAAATTCCCCAAGAATAATATTATCGCGGAAATAATCAGCATGGCGCTGAATACTGAAAGCACGCTGGATGAGGTGATTTCATCGAGATACCCATTCTTTTTACATCTGAATCCGGAAATTCATCAGATCGCTTACCTTTACGGAAAGAAAAAGAAAGATCTCTGCGTAATGGATTTTGATGATCTGCTGGCCAACTGCCGCCGATTGCTAAGGGATAATCCCGATATTCTGTACACGCTTTCCCAACGGTTTCATCATGTGCTGGTGGATGAATATCAGGATACCAATATTATTCAGGCGGATATGGTCGATTTGCTGGCTTCCGGCCATCGCAATCTGATGGTTGTGGGGGACGATTCGCAAAGCATTTATTCTTTTCGCGGTGCCAATTTCAGCAACATCATTCATTTTCCCGAGCGCTATCCCGACTGTAAAATATTCAAGTTGGAAACCAACTATCGCAGCACGCCGGAAATCCTGCATTTGGCCAACCTAAGTATCAACAATAACGAAAACCAATTTCCCAAAGCTCTGAAGGCCGTCCGCAACAAAGGAATGAGACCGGTCATAGTTTCCGCGCAAAATGTTTTAAAGCAGGCGGACTTTGTTGCGCAGAGAATTGCAGAGCTATCCCGCGGCGGCGTACCGTTTAGCGAGATGGCTGTTCTCTACCGTGCACACTATCATTCGATGGAAGTGCAAATGGAATTTGTGCGGCGGGACATTCCTTTTGATATCCGTTCCGGCATCCGCTTTTTTGAGCAGGCGCATATCAAAGATGTGACATCGTATATGCGAGTCCTGGTAAACCCACACGATGAACTGGCCTGGCGAAGGCTTCTGATGATGTATCCCAAAATAGGCAAGGTCACGTTTGAAAAAATCTGGAGCCGTCTGGCTAATCAGGATAATCCGCTGGAGTCGTTATTGGCGGAAGCGTTTCTGAAAATTGTGCCCAAACCGGCGAAGGCCGGAGTCGGATTATGTCGAAATACCTTACTGACATTGCTTTCGCTTGATGTTCCCGATAGAATACCCGAAAAAATCATTGATCTGCTGTTAAGTAACGGCGACTATCGGACTTATCTGCAGGATAATTACTCTGATGCCTCCGCACGCGAAGACGATTTAATTCAGTTGGGAAATTTTGCGGCCAAGTTTGAGAGGATGGAAGACTTTCTAAACGAACTGGCGTTGCTCACCAACATGTCCAAAGAAGAAGAAACAGAAGAAAGGCAGGAGGACAAGGTGATCCTAAGCACGATCCACCAGGCCAAAGGACTGGAATGGTCTTATGTGTTTTTGATTTGGTGTGCTGACGGCATGATCCCTCTGCAGCGGGCGCTCAAGGAACCGGGTGGAGAAGAAGAGGAAAGAAGGCTTTTTTATGTGGCCGTGACGCGCGCCAAGGATCAGCTCTACCTTTGTTCGCCAGTGTTGGATTATACACGGTCTGCAGGCACTCTGACACTCAGCCCATCGCGCTTTATCAGCGAAATTATGCCTCTGTCACCAAAAGACGAACAGCGCCCCTTTGAACAATGG
>JAKLES010000161.1 GCA_022711575.1 Deltaproteobacteria bacterium
TAACGGCCAGGCGGTATAATTTAGTAAGCGTTACCCGACGTCAGCGCCGGTACTGATCCATGTTCTTTAGCCGATTCAGTGTCCGGGCGCAAGGAGGGTACGGCGCAATTTTTGCAAGTCTAGGTGTAAGTTATTAGTCCTGTTTTAAGACTATCCTTTTTATCAGTAACCAAGAGATTTAGTTGATTATCAGAAGTTTTGATGTTCATAGAAACTTTCCGGGTGTGAGATGCAAAAATTGTGACGAGCTTATTAATTATACCGGCCTTGTTGTACGTAGCGCCATTTTTTATATTAATAGGAGTTTCAATATTTTCTATGTCAACAGTTAATGTTTTGAGGTCATCAGTCCAGGTTATTTTATTAAGAGAGAAGGTATTTTTTTCATTAAAGTTCATGTTGTCGGAGTCTGAAACTGTCATTTTTTGTCATTTTTTCACAACAGGGCATAGTTATCCCATGATATGCACTAAGCGACTTTCTGAAAGAATGTCGCATTCGGATCAGGTTTAAGTCCCAGTCTGTAGTATATATTTTTTTCGCATTTTGATTGAGCAATAGAGTGAGAGTATATCTTACTGACATTGCATTTTGGGCAAAGGAGGGGCTCTTGCCCTGTTTCAGACTTATGCATTGCCTTCCAGTTAACAGTGGCGCAATTATCACTGCCGCTGAATAATTCTTTGGAGAGATGACCGCGGTTAGAATAAATCCCATAATATCTGACCAGTCTGAATCTGGGCAGGGGCACGTGCTGGAGCAGTAAAGCGAAGAAGTCACGATAGTTAAGTACCATTTCTTTTTCAATTGGCTTTCCGTTAATGTCTTTGTTTTTGTAGTCTTTGTATCGGAATGCAATAATCTCACCCTCCATTTGTGTTATCTTATATTCGCTCAGGCATGCTCTTTTTGAGTATCGGCCAATGTATCTTATAACATCTGCAGGTGTCTCCATCGGGTCTTCGAGATGTATTATCCAGTTCTTTTCATTTACATGCTTAATAAATTTTTTAAACTCGATAATATCCCTGAAATCATGATCAAGGCTGCCGGAGTCAAAGAATTCGATGAGCCTCTTTTCAAATATGCCTCTGAATTTTGATTTTAAATAGTCATAGTTTACGTATTTTCCTTTGATCTGTTGAACAGTCCGGTTTTTATCTACTCCACCCCATGAGAGGATCATGTGGGTATGAAAGTGATTTTCTTTTTGCTCGCCGAAAGTATGCAGGACGGAAATTATCCCTGGTTGTAAATCATATTTGTAATTTATCCAGTCTTTAAGTGCTTCGGCAGACGTCTGCATCAGCGTATTTAGCAGGAGGAACTTATTTCTTATTATCAGGAAGTTGAGCTGGTGAGGTATAGTAAAGACAACGTGTCTGTGGGGTATGTTTAACATATTTCCTTTAACCTTTTCTGCCCATCTGACGGTGTCGTTCCAGCTGCAGGTAGGGCAGAAGCGGTTTTTACAGTTGTGGTATACCTCAGTTATATCTCCGCACTGCGGGCAGGAATAGATGTCTATTCCAAGAGCTGCCGTTCTGCATGCTCTCATGTCCTTAACAGCTTTGTACTGTTCGGGTTGGATAAAATGTTTTGGATTCCTGCAATACTCATCCCACCATAAGCCAAAGAAAGTGGCAAGGCGAAATTTTCTCTCCCCAAACCAATTATGCTTCTCAGGTGTATGAATAGCACATTCACACATGCAGCGAAATTGTTATATCCTTTACCTTCAGTTCTTCCACACTGAACGGAAGGGGATTTTATATCCACTAATTTACGATTTTCCATGAGAAGTAGAACTGGTCTTAACAGTTTTTATCTGATTGCGCATGACCATATGGTCAATTTGCATCTGTCCCATATTACTGAGATAGACTTCCTCGGTGGCACCACAGAATGTGCATTCTGGTATTGGATTAAATAGGAGTTCTCCATGTTGGTCAAATTCGATTGCAATCATATCAACATCGAAAATTTTCAGGCAATTTGAACAGGCAAAATTGATTTTCATAATGCAGCGTTTTTGAATTAATAATAAGCACGAACAATAAATGTTATTAATCTATATCAGAAATTAATTATCCCGTTATTACAGAAAGCAGGCTTGCGAAGGGTTTGTGAGCTTGCAGATGGTGCTCATGGGCCGGTTTTGCAAATTTTCAAAAAGCAAAACCGTGAATTGCCATATGCAAGCGTGCGACGGGGCAAGCCGGTTATCCAGTGAACCTGAGCGACTTAATTTCATCTCCTTGATAGTTGTTAGTCAGTGTTTTAGCAGGTTTACGCGTTTTCTCGCGTTACGTACAAC
>JAKLES010000162.1 GCA_022711575.1 Deltaproteobacteria bacterium
TGAAGGAGCTCATCCGGCTGTTCATCAAAGATCGGTACAGCCGCAATATGGCAGCGGACACCATGGAGATCGACCGGGGGACCCTGAGACGGTATTGCCTGAGGAATAAGATAGTATTCCCAACCCGGATGTATCTTCGGGATGAATGCAAGCCGCGGTGTTTCAAAAAGGGGATTGTCAGGAATCCCTGGGGCCGCAAGGGGAAGCCGAAGAAGGGTAGAAATAAAAAACTGAAACGAAACTGAAAAGGAGAATACCGAAATGGTAAAGAACGAAGACGAGATCAGGACGTTGAATTATTATTACAGGACTTATGAAGCAATAACGGAAGCAATCACCAAGACCAAGCAACGCCTCGCGACCCTGCCGGGAATTGACATTAACCCGGACTTTGACAGTTGCCTCAAGGGTGAGAAGAATGCCGAAGGCCTGGAAACGGTCAAAGGAAGGCTGTCTCGGGCATTGGACAAAGAATTGGTAAACTGGCCAATCTATGAATGGCTTAAAAAGGTCCCGGGAATCGGTCCTGCACTGGCCGCTGGGATTATTCTCAAGTACTATTATAAAAACACCCCTATTTGCCAGGACTGCGGCGGAGAGTTTATTGATTTTGTCTGCCAAGGTTGTGGGAAGGAAGCAAAGGGAGATGGAACATTGAAATACCGTCTGGACTTCAGGGATTTCCCCACCATCAGCAAATGGTGGGCGTTCATGGGTAGGCATACCGTAGATGGTGTCATGCCGAATCGCAAGAAGGGAGTCACTTCAAACTGGTCAACGCAAGGGAGAACGATTGGATTCCATATCGGGGATCAGTTCAACCGTCAAGATGATGAGCACCCCTATAAAAAATTCATGATCGACCGTAAAAGGAAACACGCCAAGAATCATCCTGACTGGAGCAAGGGTCATGTCCATAACGCCGCCCGTAATGAAACTGTCAAGCTGTTCCTGTCGCACTTCTGGGTCATAGCAAGAACCATTGAGGGGTTGCCTGTATCTGAACCGTATGCAGGGACCATCATGGGTCACACGACCATTATTGAACCGTTCTTTTGGGAGCAAATTGCGAGCGATAATTCAAATGAAGCCCATAACTCGATTGCGAACGAGCCAAGCCGCGAAATCTATAAGGGGATTGTGAACGAGAATCGATGTTAAATCCATCAGGGAAGTGTGAGCGATCTACTTGTTGAAACCTAAGGAGGTGATGCGAGCGATGTTGAAATTGAAACCTGGCAACATAGTGCGAGCGATTACATTTTTGAAAACCAATGTAACTATGCGAGCGACTCAACTGATGAAAACCAATGAGCAGTTGCGAACGAGTCATTCTTTTAAATCCATGGAGGTGTTGTGAGCGAGGAAGCTAATGAAACCTATTGCAAACTTGCGTAAATAAAAATTAAGGAGAATCGAAATGATTAAAATTGAAGATCTGAAACGGAAGTATGACGGAGTGAATATCAATGAGTTAGAGAACGCTGCCAAGGGCAATCAACATGAAATGCGCGAGGCACAGGTTGAAATGGTAAAGATCCTTTACTACCTTGAATGCACCAAGCGCTACAAAGAAAACAAGCGGTATGCAAAGGCCACCTTTGGGGAATACGTTGACGGGATGTTTGCCCTCCGTGAAGGGACTTACAGGGAATGGAAACGCGCCATCCTTCATTGGGAAGAAGAAGTCCTGAAGCATGGAGTGGGTCTTCCCGCCAAGGTTGCATCTTTTTGCGGTTCGCTAAAGGCCCCTAAGATCTTTGCTGAGATAGATAAGATCATTGCAGATGCCAAAAAGGACGGTCCGTCTGTCAGGGATAAAATAGAGAAGCTGATTTATGGAAATTCCAAGAAAATCAGTAAAAGCATAACCGATTATAAGGCCATGTATGAAAGGGAATTCGCTGCCCATGAAATAACCAAGGCAAAGCTCAAGGAAGCTGGTAAAATTATAGTTGAGTTGCGAGAACAGATTTCCCGCTTAAAACATTCCTTACGGAAAAAGTAACAGGAGAATATCATGAGACCAAGTGAAGCAGAGATCAAGGACGTTATCCAGACCATGATTACGTCTATCAAGCGGCTACGGAAGAAATCAACAAGCTGCAGGTCAGGGTACCAGAAATCTTTCCTATACAAGAGATCGCTCAGGTCGGTCATTAAGTTCTGTAACAAGGCGTTGGAGGCTGAAGGGCCGGAGCTCCGGGAGTTGTGCCTGTATATCCTGGGGAATGCGATCTACTGGGACGGGAACGAAACCAAGGAAAAGTTACGGCGGTTCTCATTCCATGGAGCTCTGTCGTACAAACCA
>JAKLES010000163.1 GCA_022711575.1 Deltaproteobacteria bacterium
CGAGGGATTTTAAGTCCCTTGCGTCTACCAGTTCCGCCACCCAGGCCCAATGTTCATCCCTTGAAGAAACCGTGCGGTTTATATTATTTTTAGTTTGGCGTGTCAAGGGTTTGATGTCCATCAATCGTCATGACCCAAAAAAAGAATTCCTTTTTGTTTCTTGAAGCATGTCAGGGTTTTATGATAAACATTAGCAGTTTTACGGGAAGGACAAACACGTGCAAGACATTGACCTCATCATTTGCGGCGGGAAAGCTCTGCTGATGGATGATCATAATACCTGCCTGGAAAAGGCAGCCATTGCTATCCACGCATCTTCTATCCTGAACGTTGGCAAAACAGAAGACATTCTCCCAAAATATAACGCGAAAAAAACAATTAACGCTGAGGGCTCTTTGATCCTGCCGGGCCTTGTCAACTGCCATACGCACGCGGCGATGACCTGTTTTCGCGGGATAGCGGATGATCTGGAACTGATGGACTGGCTCAATCATTATATTTTTCCTGCCGAAGCTAAAAATGTCGATCCTCACCTTGCCTACTGGGGATCTCTGCTTGCCACCGCGGAAATGATCAAATCCGGCACAACAACCTTCTGCGATATGTATATCTTCGAGGATGAAACAGCCCGTGCGGCAAAAGCCGCAGGTATGCGTTGCCTTCTCGGCGAAGTCCTTTTCGATTTTCCTTCTCCCAGTTGCAAAACACCGGAAGAAGGCTTGGCTTATACGCGGATGCTTGCCGAAAAATGGCACCATGATCCTCTGATCAATATCATGGTGGAACCCCATGCTCTTTACACCTGCTCACCCGCCCTGCTTCGGAACGCTCAGAAAATAGCCGACAATTATCAATTGATGCTGGGAGTTCACCTTTTAGAAAATCAATCGGAGTGCCGTGAGCTTCAGGAAAAATTCGGGAAAAGCGCGGTTGCCTTTCTGGAAGACATCGGCTATCTCCATGAAAGGCTTCTCGCCTTCCACTGTGTTTGTTTCTCCGCAGAGGATATGGATCTTTTCGCAAAATACGGTTGCAAGGTGTCACACAATCCTGCCAGTAATATGAAGCTGGCCAGCGGAGTCGCCCCTGTGCCGGATATGCTCAAGGCAGGCATCACCGTGGGACTGGGCACGGACGGCTGTGCCAGCAACAACACACTCGACATGATCAGGGAAATGTCCACGGCGGCCAAACTTCATAAAGTCGCCCGACTTGATCCGACGGTCATGGACGCACAAACGGTTGTGCGCATGGCAACCATTAACGGTGCGAAGGCTCTCAATATGGATCACCTCATCGGCTCGCTGGAGGTCGGTAAAAAAGCGGACATCATTATTCTGGGCATGCATAAGCCTCATCTAACGCCGATCTATAGCGAATGCTCTCACCTGGTTTACGCGGCAAACGGCGCGGATGTCGATACGGTTATTATTAACGGCAAAGTTGTTATGGAAAACCGCCAACTGCTTACGATTCATGAATTGGATGTGATGAATGAGGTTCGAGAAATTGCCGTCAAAATTAAAAAGAGCATGAACATGTAAAAGAGAGGACTACCATATGTTCCTGAACAAACAGATGCGTTTATTCGCGATGGTGTTGCCGGTCATTTTCATTGGTTTGTTAATTCTGCCCCGTGTGTCTTGGGCCACGATAAAAGAGGTAACTCTTTTCCCTCATTCAGCCAAGGTTGAGGAAACGATAAAGGTCCATTTCCCATCCGCAAGCGTAAAGAAAAATCAGGTGATGATTGTTTTACCCCCTCAGGCTGACCCGGAATCCCTGATTGTTGCTTCATCTCCGGCAAACCGGATAAGGATAGACGACATCCAGGTAAAATCCGTAACGCGTGTTGATGAAAACAGAATCGCCCAACTGCGCGCCCAATTGAAAAAATCCCTGAACGAAAAAAGGGAAATGCAGGCTAGAATGAAGGCATTGGACGTTCAGATTCAGTTCTGGCAGGCCCAGACCAAAGCAAAAACCAAAACCATCGCTGAAGCGGACAATCTGTCTTCGGCCATCGGCAGAAACAGCCGTAAAATCTATTCTGAAAAAAATGCCATTGAAACAGAACTGGAAAAAGTTGACAAAGAAATTAAAGAGCTTCAGGATACCTTAAACCAGGCTGCCGGAAAAAGTGAAAAAGCTTGGGAGGTCACGGTTACCCTGTCCGGTCTGACACAGAATGACTCCATCCTGAACTACAGCTATACAGTGGGCGGTTGCGGCTGGCAACCTCTTTACCGTCTGGAAGCCCTGCCTTCCTCAAACAGTATTATTTTTTCCTGGGA
>JAKLES010000164.1 GCA_022711575.1 Deltaproteobacteria bacterium
CGCCCCTCTCACATTTCCGAAATCAAAGAATACTCGCCTGAAAATTATCTGATACTGGATGAGACCGCCCGCCGGAATCTGGAAATATTTTCGACCATCCAGGATAACGTCCGCGCCGGCTCTCTTTTTTCCCTGATCAATGGAACGTTAACTCCGATGGGAGCCAGGCGTTTGCGCTGGTGGATGGGCTATCCTCTGGTGGTACCCGAAAAAATCCGTGTCCGGCTTGCGGCTGTCGCGGAAATCAAAAATAGCCATGCCGTGCGGTCTAATTTACGCAAAACGCTTTCGTGCATTTATGATCTGGAAAGACTGGCTGGACGCGTCGCGCTTCGAGTGGCGACACCACGCGACCTGATCGCGCTTAAATCGTCGCTGGCTGTCTTGCCCCAACTTCAAGCAATGTTGACGGATTTTACCGCTCTGGCCTTGGTTAAGATCCGCCAAGAGATGACGGATATGTCCACTCTGGTGGATTTGCTTTCCCGCGCAATTGTCGCTGATCCGCCGCCTCGTACCCAGGATGGAGGATTTATCGCTTCCGGTTTCGATGACGGACTCGATCAGCTGCGCTCGATCAGCCGTGACGGCAAAAAATGGATTGCTGCTCTAGAGGCCAAAGAAAGGCAGGCCACGGGCATCAACTCACTCAAAATCGGATTTAATAACGTTTTCGGCTACTACATTGAAGTGACCAAGGCTAACGCCCCGCTGGTGCCGGACTCCTATGTGCGCAAACAGACACTGGTGAATGCGGAGCGTTATATCAATCAGGAATTAAAAGAATTTGAACAGACAGTACTGGGTGCCGAAGAAAAGATCCGTGAACGCGAAAATGAAATATTTAATCAGCTGCGCAACGACCTGATGCCGTATATCGCAGACATTCAGTATAATGCTTTTCGGGTGGCTGAGGTCGACGCATTTTGCGCGCTTGCGGAAGTGGCTGAAAAGTATTCCTACGTCTGTCCGGAAATCGATGAAGAAGACGTTATCAACATCAAAGACGGACGCCATCCGGTGGTCGAGGCGGTTTTAAAAAATGAAGGTTTTGTGCCCAACGATACGCTGCTGAATTTGCAGGGTAACCGTCTGCTGGTGATTACCGGCCCGAATATGGCCGGCAAATCAACCTACATCCGGCAGGTTGCTTTAATCGTGCTGTTGGCGCAGACGGGCAGTTTTGTGCCGGCGTCCCACGCCCGAATCGGTGTGGTGGATAAAATTTTCACGCGCATTGGCGCGTCGGACAGTCTGACGAAAGGCCAGAGTACTTTCATGGTGGAAATGATGGAGACGGCCAGGATTCTAACGGACGCGACATCCCGCAGCCTGGTTATTCTGGATGAGGTGGGCAGGGGCACTTCGACTTTTGACGGACTGAGCATTGCCTGGGCGGTGGCCGAATACATTCATGATTTTGGCGGCCGGGGTATGCGCACTCTGTTTGCCACGCACTATCACCAGTTGACTGATTTGGCTGCATCCAAAGAAGGCGCGAAAAATTACAATATCGCTGTGAAGGAGTGGGGCGAGAAAATCATTTTCCTGCGTAAGATTATGGAAGGCGGGACGAGTCGAAGTTACGGCATCGAAGTGGCGCGCATCGCCGGCGTGCCGGCAGGCGTGATTGCCCGAGCCAAAGAAATTTTACATAATCTGGAAAAGGGTGAGTTCGACGAGATCGGCATGCCCCGCATCGCTCGGGGTAAGAATGTCGAGAAGCAGGGCAATCCGCAGTTAAGTCTGTTTACGGAAAATGAAGACGTCATTTTGGATGAACTGCGTCAAATCGATATTTCTTCCATGACGCCCCTTTCCGCGCTCAATAAACTGAGTGAGCTGAAAAGCAAATTATGACAATATAATCGTTAGGTGCTTTTGTGGTTGTCATTGTGTATCTTATGAATAAAAACTTTACAAATGGAATCATTGAGATATATTTAAGAACCTCAACAAGAAATGCGGCTTTGAGACGTTTTGTGTCTTGAAATAAATAGGAACTTTTATTGTCAAGGATATTTTCGTGCGGACCTTTAGAAAAATCATACTGATTCTGGTGCTGATGATGGTTGTCCTTGCGACGGGGATATTTTATGCGCCGAGATTTTTAGTTTATTCAACAAACTATGCTAAAGTGGATGCCATCATTGTTTTGTTGGGACCAGTTTTTAACGCTCGCGAGAGACATGCCCGGGATTTGATTAAAAAAGGGATGGCTGACTATCTCATTATCCCGGCGTACAACAAAACTTATTACGTCGATCAGGGAACGATAAAGCCTTTACCT
>JAKLES010000165.1 GCA_022711575.1 Deltaproteobacteria bacterium
GCACTGGCTTGAAGAAGTCGCCAAGTGATTGGAAATCTTTTTCCACCATTTCAGATGCAAGCGAATCAATAATCTGCGGTGTGGTCCGTCCGAGCTGGGCCATTCTTTCAATAAACACATTGTAGTTGGAGCGTTCCGTATTGTTTGCCCGCACGTGATGCATGGATTTCCAGAATGAAAAATAGAATGAAACGGGATTGAAATAATTTTTGAATCGTTGAAATGCACGAACATAAAAGAGAATTTCTGCCTTCTTGCTTATATCGATGATTGTTCCATCAAGGTCGAATAGCAGCGTGTTAATTTCCCTGGCTGGCAATCCGGACAGTCCTTTAATCTCCATTCATGTTTACCTTTTGACCATATACGGAGGATTTCCGTTGAGGTCTGTATTTTGCTAAATGCTGGTTGACAATATTCTTATGGTAACACCCATCGATGTAAAATAATGCTCAGGCTCTACCCGCAGCACCTGTACCACAGGTCGAGTTAGAATTCAGTCATTTTAAATGCGGATTCCGTGACGCCTCTATTGGTTGCCGTCAAAAGCATCCTTGTTGCCTGTCTCTCTTACTCTGGCCTTAGGTGATCATACCGCGTCGTCATGGCAAGAGTTGTATGACATAGATAAACCTGACTTATAAGACCGAAATTATCACAGTCCAATCCATTTTGGGCTTAACAATAAAAAAATAAATAATTTTATATGATTTTAAAGGTTGATAATAATCATCTTTTAATATAAAATAAGCGCAAATTTTGACAACCTTGTTCATTTAAATCCAATTTTCAAAAAAATTAAAAAACTAACAAAAGGGGGCGTGGCATGAAGTATCCGAACATTACATTTGAGCCATTATTTAGCTGGGTCAACAGGCCGAGGATTATGTATTCCCCTGGACTCAGGTCAGAGGTGGGATATGAGATGGCACAATTGGGTGGTAAAAGGGCTGTCATTTTCACCGACAAGGGCCTGGTTGCGGCCGGCATCGTTGAAATGGTAGCAGAGGAAGTGAGGAAGTCGGATCTCGAACTGGCCGGAGTTTTCGACTCTATAATTCAGGACGCGAGAATCGACATCATCAACGCGGGTGCCGCTTTTTACAGGAAATGCGGCGCCGATTGCATGATCGCGGTAGGAGGAGGCAGCGTCATGGATACCGCGAAAGCGGTAAACATCATGATCAGCGGGGGGAATGACGACTTCCAGCCATTGGCGGATCAGGCGGGACTATGGGAGGGCGCGAAACAGCTTCCCCCGCACATAGCATTTCCCACCACGGCGGGAACAGGATGCGAGGTCACGAACGCCATGGTCGTTCTGGATGTAGCGGCGCACGCCAAGCTTCAGGTTACTCATCCATACTGCAACTGCGATATCGCTATGCTGGACCCGGAACTTACCATCAAACTACCCGCGAAGATCACGGCCTTCACAGGGATCGATGCACTGACCCACGCGATTGAAGGAATAACCTCCACAGGGGCAGAGCCTATTGCCGACGCACTGGGACTGCATGCCATACGTCTCATCTTCAAGTACCTTCCCATCGCCGTCAAGAACCCGGAGGACATTACGGCCCGGGGGCACATGCTCTTGGCGAGCAGCATTGCCGGGATGTGCTTTGTCAACACCATGACCGGAGGGGTCCATGCAACGGCCCACGCCTTGGGTGCTCTCTATGGAATTCCACACGGGCTTGCCAACGCCATCATGCTTCCCGTCGTGATGGCTTTCAACGCATCTGAAGTTCCGGAACGATACATGATGATAGCGGACGCCATGGGGCTCGACGTGAAAGACAAGAAGCCTGTGGAAGCAGCAAAGATGGCAGTAAAGGCCGTGGTCAGCCTTAAAAAGAAGATCGGCCTCACCGACACACTGAAGGATTTCAAAGTTCCCAATGACCCGGCAAAACTGAAGCCGCTGGTTGAACTGGCAGCCGCGGACGGCCAGGTTAGTTACAATCCACACTATTTAGAAGAGGAAGATATTTTGAAGATTTACATGAAAGCAATATAACAAACGAAAGGAGAAAGGTATGGAATACTGGAAAAACCCGGAAGAATGTGTCACTGCTGTAAAAAAGATGTGGGAGGAAGTCGAAAAGGATGCAGAGCTCCGTGAGGGTGCGCGTAAGGTTAATCAACTTATACTCTTCGATTATACCGAATCCGGACCCGGCTGCGCGGTATGGGTGGACTGCCGCAATGGCGCCTATGCGATTGGCACCGGAATACCCTCGGAAACACCCGATCTGACCATGAGCCTTTCCGC
>JAKLES010000166.1 GCA_022711575.1 Deltaproteobacteria bacterium
TTCTAAAAACATTAAATGGTTCTTTACTGTTTGTCCCGTGGTATCCTTTGACATTATACCCAGCCGCCTTGGCCGCCGCGTCCACCATCTTCTGCAATTCAGCCTTGTTCTTCTCTGGGTCTTTGGCCAGTTCCATGTAACGGTCATTGGTTTCTTTGGGGACGCGGGAAAACTTCGGATCAAATCTCTCGGACACCATCTCCCGCGTAACGGGGAAGTCTATCGTAGTCGTTCCACTTTCCCCGATAAGCTGTTTGGGGAAGATCTTATAATCTTTATTCGCAGGGTTCATCTGCTGACCCCAGCGGATGGCACCGGCGTTTCCCCCGGCAGAAACGAATTCAACCGGCATGTCGGTATACCCCATCCGTCTTAATGCCCTTGCGCGGTGCCTTCCTTCGTGCCCAGTAACTTCAGCCTTCTCACCCTTGTTGTCAAACCGCAGGCTGGGTATGGAAAACTTTTCACCTTCCTTGATCATCTTCTCTACCCGTGTTTCTTTTTCTTCGGCATATCCAACCTTTGCCATTTTTAAGAAGTCATTGATAGGCATGTAAATAAGGAGACTTCTACTTAACGGATTATGGTCTTTCAGCGCCTGAAGATCATCTTCGCGGAAAAACTTATCTACTTCATGGGGAGTTTCGGCCGCCCGGATAGAATACCTTGCCTCATCCGCCGGCTGTACTGCAACCTTCCGCTTCCCCAGCAATACGATCATCCCCTTATCCGGATTCGCATACCCGTCATACCCGGCTTTCAGGACAGCCTTTTCAAACGTATTAGAAACATGCTCCCCCATGACCTGGGAGACAAGGATCTGTCTTGAGTAGGGGTTGTAGACCTTTAAACCGGAGAAATCTGCACTATGACGGAAGGTACCGACTCCGGGCTCGGGATGAATACCGTATTCAGGGGAATCGTAATAGAAATAAATCCTCTGCCAGAGGGGAGATTTTTGATTGGATGGTAAGCGCAGCCGGGCAGCATCAGCCAGCCCGGTGCCGTAGAATTTGCTGTCTAAGACTGTTCTTTGTTGCCTGGAGTAGTGGATTCCGGCTTCAACCCGTATTTCTGGATCAGTTCCGGTAACCCTTCCTCGAAGCTGTTGTGATCGGCCAGTTCCTGTTCGTCCGGCAGTTGATCTGACGGAATACTTTGCTTTGCCTTGATCAGGCCTGCGGCTTTCAATGATGCGATGCATGCCTTCTTGTATTCGTCGAAGCTCTGCCCTTTTCCCCGCTTTAAAAAGACCCCTTGTTTTGAGGTCTTTGAGCCCGTCCCGGGTTGGGATGTACCGTCCTGCTTCAATGTGGTAGATTCCATCTTGTGCTCCTATCTCTGCAATATATACAGCGTCCTCGTAGCTGTCAACTACATACGAAACATCCAGAACGTACTTGCCGAAATTCTCTGACTTTTCATCCTGGTCTAACCAGCCTCCGAAGAATGCCCGGTCGTCGGCTTCGAACAGATCCCGGTTGCTTTCCAGGAAGTTGTCGACGTTTTCATCCGTGAGCTCGTCCAGAGGGGTTTCTGTCCGCTTTGTCGGAGCAACCGCATACCCCTTTTCGACCATGCCCCCGGTCGTAATGTCAATCGTGAAACCATCCGGATTGGCCCTGATCATGTCCATGACCTGGTAGGACAGTCCGGATTTAAGCCGCTGTTCCTTTGACGGTTCTCTTAACGAGAAGAGGGCTGGTTGCTCTCGTCTTCCTGTGTCTTCCGGTCGAACTCGTCCTGCTGGTCCTGCAATCCGTCGTAGTAACTTGCCTTTTCCGTGCTTTCTGGCAAGGGCCTCTGCTCCTTCTGAGTAGTAGTCTGCCTTTTCTTTTCTTCCGCCGAGCTCATGAAATAACTCCTTTTCTCCAATCCAGATGGCTGCCTGGATATCAGACAGGTCAAACTGGGGGTAAGCCTTTCTGACCTTCTCCATCCGTTCCCGGATCCATTCGCGCTGCCCGCCGCTGGAAGGGGAATCCTGCAGTTTACCCTTCAGGGAATCTGCCAGGGCATTGCCGGCATTCTTGGCTTCTTCATATTTGCTTTTGAGGTTCCGCCATTTCCCCCTATCAATGGCAAGTGCGAGCGAATCAAGATCTTCGTCTGATAATTCTGATGCACGAACAATGCCAAGTTCATTGCCCCAGACCTCAGAAATAACCTCGTCTGTTACAGACTTACGTAATCGTTCACGTTTAGTGTCTATTTCAGATGTTTTGACAAGCGTACCGGTAATACGTCCAATGGTCCGCATGAACCA
>JAKLES010000167.1 GCA_022711575.1 Deltaproteobacteria bacterium
GTGTTAATTGTAGGGGTCGCGTGGGATGTGATCGTTGTTATCCGTGGGATAATCGTAATAGCAGCAGTGCCGTCAAAGTCCACCCCATTAATAGCCCTTGCTGTGGCTAGTTTAGTGGCAGAAGCGGAATTTCCTGTTGTATCTTGATTGAGTGTCGGGAATGTGCAATTTGCTAAATTACCCGATGCCGGAGTACCAAGTGCAGGAGTGACCAAAGTTGGTGATGTATCGCATACGACCTTCCCCGTCCCTGTTGCACCAGTTAGGGTAACGCCCTCAATCGTCGCGTGTCCACCAATCGTCGGACTTGTCAAAGTCTTGTTTGTCAATGTCTGCGTGTTGGTTGTCCCGACAACCGCACCTGTTGCTCCGTGTGTTTCCGTCAGGGCTTCATGGGTATTCAAGTCAGATACAATCTGCGCCGCATTTACATCCAATTTGCTGACGATTGCTGTCTTAACGGTATCCCCTGAAGGTGATGCGTCCAAAGTCTGCGGTTTCGTGTAGGCCATTATATTTCTCCTTATTTCAGATACGCTTTTTTCTTTAGTTCCTCTTGCTTTGCTTGCCCGAACAAACTTGGATTTCGCGTGAATAATGCTTCTAAGTTTGCCCTGCCTATTCTGCCATGATCCACAAGGTCTGCAAGATACTCAAATCTCTTGTCTGCTGTTTTTCGCTCGCTTAACCGTCCTTCAATGTACGGTATGAGAATCTTTTGTTTGCTATCCTGTTTGGCAAGACTGATAATTTCTTTGAGCATATATTTCTTAGTTTCGGCATCAGCGTTTTTATACCGTGCGCTCTTGATAAATTCATTTCCAAACTGCCCTACTTTCCATCCAGTCTGTTCGGTAATTAATCTGTCTAATGTGGCATCCCCTGTTTGCGGATAGATACGTTGCAAACCGACCTTATCTATTTCTTTCTCAACGGGTGTTTTGGTCTTAATCGTTAGTCCTGTTAATTGACGCAAACGTGGGTCTTCACGCCTTAATATTTCACCCCTCGTTAAAGACGGTTGCTCGTTTAACATTGCTTCACCGACAAAAGGAATCTTGCTTGCGGCGGGGCCAAGCAACGGGCTTTCTTGGGTATTGAGAACTTTATCTTCCCCTATAAAATCTTTTACGGTTTGCAGGGGTACAGTGAACCCACTGAGATACTGTCCGGCGAAATTCTTGAGAAGTTTCTTTGTGGAATCTATGCTGTCTGTTCGTATTAAATCAATAAGGGTCAAACCCGTTCCGGCGATTCTACTGATAGACAACATACCTTCAGCCCAATCCTTACCAGAAAGTTTTTCGGGATGGGAAATGGCTTCACCTAAAAACAGATAGGTTGAAAACGGTGCGAATGGTCGTGCATCTATATACCTGTCTTTACCTACATTAATTTCGTACCACTTCTCCCCTGCGTATTCAGAGTTTCGCATTTCAAGACCAGCGCCTAACATCAACGTTCCTAGCGTTGCCCTTGATGCGGCCTGATAGACGGCATTAGGGTCTTTACTGAAGAACCTCGCCCTTGACGCGGCAGACAAGTATCCGGTAGGGTTGAAATCCCAAAGGAACTTGACGGCATTAGTCCAGAATCTAGGATAGGGGTGAATGGTTGTCAGCATGGGGATAGCTTTGTAAGCATCCATAACACCCTTGCCGAATCCCTTTTCTTGGTTTGCAGAAAAGGTCATCTCCATTGAATCTTTCGATGCTTTTTCTAGTATGTGCTGTGGGATGTTAGTTTTATAGGGGTCTTTACCTATGGTCTTTCCCCAAGCCGTTATCCGTGAGTCAAAAATCATTTTCCGGTAAAAGTATTCCTGTGTCCTATTGAGATACATCAGGGCATTACTTAACTTACCACCCAAGGTAATATCATGGATGGGGGCTGAAAGCATTTCGGCTTTTGTTTCTGGATACTTGCTTAACACGCCTTCAAGATTAGCTCTTTGTTTAGGTGACATTCTGTTTAATATAGCCGTCCAATCACCCATGAATTGAGCAAAGGCTTCCTTTTTCGGGACACCGCCAACCGTCTTGAATACTCCCTGTATGCCACTATCAAGAATATCTGCCCCGTACCTTGCGCCCTGGGAGGCGGCGTTTCTTGCGGCTGTTGCAATCTGCGTAACCATCAACATTCTGCGCTTATCATCAACGGCACGATAGACGTTCTTTACTTTATCCCATGTGGTCAGTGGTTCCAGTTTCCCAACACTCCCTAATGTTTCCTGAATAACAGGGTCATCAGGAAATG
>JAKLES010000168.1 GCA_022711575.1 Deltaproteobacteria bacterium
CACAATCTCCGTCCCATGATACGCTTTTTGGCTGTTTCGCGATCCAGATCGATTTCAATCACGAAATCAAGTTTTATGTTTTCTTTCTGCAAAGCGGCCCAGAGCGCTTCCGCCTGAGCCAGGTTGCGGGGAAATCCATCCAGAAGCCAGCCATTTTTGCAATCATCTTCTTTGAGACGATTGAGAATCATGGGAATTGTAATATCGTCCGGAACAAGCTCGCCGCGGTCAATAAACGATTTTGCTTTTTCGCCTAGCGGGGTTTTCTTAGAAATATTCTGACGGAAAATGACGCCGGTTTCAATATGGGGAACTCCATATTTCTTCTGTACAATCGCGCCTTGCGTACCTTTACCGCTACCGTTGGGACCAAATATTAAAATGTTCACTTGTTGAGACTCCTTTCATAAAAATATTAAAGTGGGCTTCTTATAGTGTATTGTCCCATTTTTCGCAACGAGAAAGATTGACCGGTAGTTTTCTCTTAAAAATTCGTTTTCATAAGGAGTTTTATCTTGAAATATTTTGTTGACCATCTGATTTCTTGTCCGGCTTTTTAGGTTTCTCTGCGTTCAATTCATTTATGGCGTCAGAAATGGCAACTGCTCTTAGTGATCCTTTGGGGTAGTAATCAAGCGCTTTGCGAAAATGAAAGAGGGCGCTTTCTTTCTTTTTTTCTTTTTTAAAATATAAACCGAAATAATAATGCGATTCGCCTTGTTGATTCAGCCTGCCGTAGGACATAGCAATATGGTAGTTGATGTTTATGTCATCAAATGTCTGGTTCTGTAGCTTCAGAAAACAATTCAGTGAGTTTTGAAAGTCGCCCGTGGCAAAATGCGCTTTGCCCAGAGCCAGTGTAATCTGCTCGTTTTCGGGATTGATCTTTGCCGCCTGTAGTAGATGAAATCGGGCTTGATCGGCATTACCCGTTTTTAAATAGATCAAGCCGATGCTTTTCAGAATATCTTCATCCTGTGGTGCAATCGTCAAGGCTTTCTTCAGATTTTCCAATGCGGCATCTGTATGACCGATTTGATCTTCCGTGAGAGCCAGGGCATAAAGCAGATCAACATTGCGAGGATCTTTTTGTAGAGATTCCACCAGTTGTTTACGGTGTTGATTAAGATCATACATGTCCTGCGCAATTAATGCCTGCATCCGGAGAAAATTACCTACAATATTTCCGGCGCCACCGACTCCGCGATATTGTGTTTGAAGCAGATTGTCCAGATAAAAAATGCGGTCGTCGGTGCCTGGATGTGTCTGCAGATAGGAAGGTACCGTTTTAGATAAAAATTCATACTGTTTGATGATCTTGAGGAATTCAATAATGGCTGCAGGATAGTAACCGGCATTGACCAGATATATTATTCCCAGACGGTCCGCCTCTTCTTCGTGTTCCCGCAGATATTTGAGGCTCATTGATGTGGCGCCCGCCATGGAAAAAGCGGCAATGGCTGCCGTAGCTTCTCCACCGCCGCCAAGGAATGCTCCCGCGATAATTGCAGCCAGCATGGCGATGTTGAGCTTTTGTGACTTTTCAATAATACTGGCGACATGTCGGGCATTGGCATGTGCGATTTCATGTGCAATGACGCCGGCCAGTTGCGCCTCGTTTTCCACGGCGGAGATTAATCCTTTGTTTATATAAATATAGCCGCCGGGTGTGGCAAAGGCATTAATTCCAGAGCTGTTGAAAATGGAGAAGGTAAAATCAAAAGGTGCTTTATTGCTTTGAGCCAGAATCCGATTGCCGATTCCCGTGACGTAGGCATTGAGCTTTTTGTCATGTAATAAAAAGTCATTCTTTTCGAGTTTTTCATACATTTCTTTGCCCAGTTTTTTTTCATCATCAATCGTAAATGCGGCCCAAACGTTTTGCGTTACGAAAAGGATAAGGAATAAAATCAGCGCTAAAGAAAAACATTGCTTTTGAATAATTTTGCACATAGTCAATCATGCAGTCCATTTGTTATGATGACTAATACTAACTGCTTTGCAAAGATTAGGCAAGTATTCCTTAACGGGAGATGATAAATCACACGAAAGGGAAGATAATAAAATGATGAGGAAAGTGATTACCATTGACGGACCGGCAGGCGCGGGAAAAAGCACGGTGAGTAAGGCTGTAGCCGCAAAACTCCAATATGTTTATCTGGACACGGGAGCGCTTTATCGCGCGTTGGCTTATAAAGCGCTGAAAAACAATATTAATGTAGGGGACGCTGACGAACT
>JAKLES010000169.1 GCA_022711575.1 Deltaproteobacteria bacterium
TGGCCCGGGGAGCCACGGGCAGAAAAGAACTTCTCTCGGTGGACGGATCATGGTTCGGCCAGACAGGTTTCGCCATGAGTCTTTCCGACAGAAAAGACAGGGAGATATACGGCCCCCTTATTCCTAATATCGGTCAGCTTCCCTTCGGAGATATCGAGGCAGCGAGGAAAATGATCACAAAAAACACAGCGGCGGTATTCATTGAACCGGTCCAGGCCGAGAACAACTGCCGCCAGGCAGGAAGAGAATACCTCCAATCCCTACGGAAGTTCTGCGCAAAAAAAGGCGCCCTGCTGATCCTCGATGAAACACAGAGTGGCATGGGCCGCACGGGAAAAAAATTTGCCTTCGAGGAAAGCGGCATCATGCCCGATGTGCTGGTCATTGGCGAGGCCTTAGGTGCCGGCATGTTTCCCATAGCGGCAACGGTGTTCACCCAGCGCCTGAACAAATTCATGAATGCCCATCCCATGATCCATCTCTCCACTTTCGGAGGATCGGACCTGGGATGCCGTGTCGCACAAAAAGCCCTGGAGGAATATGAACGCCTGAAGCCCTGGGACAATGCGGCCCGGAGCGGAAAGAAGCTTCGGGAAGGGCTTGAAACACTCAGGAACTCCCATCCCAACATGATACAGTCCTTAGACGGCCGTGGACTTCTCCTGTCCA
This sequence comes from Deltaproteobacteria bacterium, assembly GCA_022711575.1. Taxonomy (GTDB): domain Bacteria; phylum Desulfobacterota; class Syntrophia; order Syntrophales; family Smithellaceae; genus UBA8904. Next base: position 670 of record JAKLES010000169.1, read on the forward strand.
TGGACATGGGTACAGCCGATACGGCGCTGGCTTTTTGCAGGGCCGCAGCAGAGAAGGGCCTCTTGGTCTGTCCCGGCGACGTAGCACGCTGTTCGGTTGTTTTCAGGCCCAGCCTGCTCATCAGCGAAGAGACCGTGGTGGGAATACTCCAAGCCGCTTCTGACGCCCTGGCAGTAATGTCTTACGGTTTCTCAAAATGATGATAATCTTTAGGCTGCTCAAAGTTGCCACCCCAATGCCAGCCACGTTTGATAAATTCCTGCACAACAGGGTGATTAGTTGCGAACGTTCCACTGTTTTGCGGACGGTAAAGAGCCCCGGCTGGCGCAATAATGCCTGCCGGATAGATGACCGGATTCTGCACGGGATTGATGTCCACGGCCCGCCCGAAGGAGTGCAGGGATAGCTTGTTGGTATCGGCAATGACACGGAAATTGAAGGAAGAGGAATTGTTGTCCGCCATAGAGGCTTCGTCATCCCAGCGGTAGGCGACGATGGGTATGACCTTGCCTACAGGAAATTTCAATCTTTCTATCAACTGAAATAGTTCATAAACATCGTCTTCAAGCCTGGCGTCAACGACGATTTGCCCTGAATGAAGCAGCCCGTCAAATGAATAGTAAGTAACATCAACCATGGATAAGGCATCAATAACTTCAAGAGGCGCGTTGCTGCCGTCAACAGCTTCGGCAAAGCTAATCGCACTGTCGATAATCATTGAATTTAAATCAGTCATTCAGATAACCTTTATAATTTGTTGGAATGTTTCCTGATCAAGAGATACTTCCCGGTAAATATTCCGCAATGTATCGAAATCAAGTCGGTCAAAATCCCTGAGCCTCGGGGTGATAATGACACCTGCCATATCAATGGCGCCCGGCGAAACGAAAATTCTGTCTTCGCCTCTGGCATAGTAGGCATCCGGACGGTGCTTCCTGCGTAAAAAGACCGTGAGCTTCCAACACTCCTCATCATAAGAGCATAGAATGTTCATCGGCGGCTCGTTTTTTATCCCTAACTTCTTTTTGAAGATAGTCAACAGGCGTTGAAAACGCATTTGCAGAATCTCTTTATTTTTAGACGCAAGAACTACAACGGACCGGTCAATCCCTTTTTCAAAATTGTAGCGGATGGAGACAGAAAATTTGGCTGGCGGAAGGCACGTTAATTCCCTTAAATAAGGGAGTGCATCCACCGGAATCATCTGAAAATGTAAATGATCGGGCGCGGATGCTCCGCAGGCCGGACCGTTGTAAAAAACGGTGTAATCCGGCGATGCGTCTGCAGCCAGTTTTAAGAGCCAGCTAAGAGATGATGTAATTTCCTGTGGCTGGTGTTCAAGCGATACAATTGTAAAATGCCGGTCGAAAATTGGCGCGGGGTTGCAAAGGATCACATAGTTGTTGCGATACAGGATGCCGCCCTGCTGTACGGGACGATTGTCGGCACATAGAAAACAGGGCCGCTTTTTGATCGATTCCTTGTCCACCGCGGCGCCTCCACTGACGACACGGGCAGGATTATATTGCAAAGAAATTTTGTAATGATTGCACGAAAGCTTTCGCTC
>JAKLES010000017.1 GCA_022711575.1 Deltaproteobacteria bacterium
TCCATGAAGACGAGGCGCTTGCCCGGATTCAGAAACTGAAGAATAAAGGTATCATCCGCCGTATTGGCGCAGTGTTTGACGGGAAAAAACTCGGCCGTGTAAGCACCCTGTGTGCCGCGCGTGTGCCGGAAGAAAAAATCGACATCTTCGTTCAGATCGTGAACGCTAATAAAGGCGTTACGCATAATTACCGGCGCAATAACGAATACAATATCTGGTTTACGGCGAACGCCCCTACTGCTGAAGCGCTGGAATCCTTTCTATCGGATGTGAAGGAAAAAACCGGCATAACGGATATTCTGGATATGCGGGCGGTGAGGATCTTCAAGATAGACGCTTCATTTGATATATAAGTTACATTGACGGAAAGTCGCATCCGTGAAACACATGCTCCGTAAAATATTCATCTTTTCTAAAATCAAAAAAGGAAGACGAAAAGGTGGAACTGAAGGACATGGATTTTGCAACCATTAAAGGTGGGGATAATTCTCCGATGAGATGCGTAAGCAAGCTGAGGAAATAGCTGAGCAATTTAAGGAACAGGCTGAAGAGGTCAAAAGACAGGCCAAACAAAATCAATAGGCTGGAATAATTTATGGCTGAACACGATAAGAATCCCTTGCTGGCGCTGGTGGACGGCAGTAATTATCTTTATCGAGCCTATTATGGTATCCCGCCACTCACCAACTCGAAGGGTTTTCCCACTAACGCCATTTACGGATTCACCACGATGTTGATGAAACTGCTGCGTGATCTCAGTCCGGACTATGTTGTAGTTACTTTTGATCTCAAAGGGCCGACGATGCGTCATGGCGAATTTGAAGATTATAAGGCCACGCGTAAGCCCATGCCTGATGATCTGATCCCCCAGGTTCCGTTCGTCAAGGATGTCATCCGCGGCTTTTCAGTTTGCATTATGGAAAAACAGGGTATTGAGGCGGACGATCTAATCGGGACGCTCACGGTGCGGGCAAGTAAAAAAGGATGGCGCACGGCCATCATTTCGGGTGACAAGGATTTGATGCAACTCATTGATGATTCAGTCACGATGGTCGATACGATGAAAGACAAAACCTATGACGCGACGGCCGTGAAAGAAAAGTTTGGCGTAGGTCCCGAAAAGGTGGTGGAAATTCTGGGACTGACGGGCGACACGTCCGACAACATTCCCGGTGTGCCGGGCATCGGCCCGAAAACGGCTAAGCGGCTTATTGAAGAATATGGTTCGGTGGAAGCGGTTATTGAAAATGCGGAGAAATTGCACAACGTGAAGCTTCGCGAAAGTTTCCGTCAGCATGCCGAACAGGCAAGGCTCAGTCGTCAGTTGGCGCTGATTCGCAAAGATATTGATATTGATTTTAATTGGCAAAACGCAGCCCGCCGTGAGCCGGATAAGGAATTATTGACCAGGCTTTTCAGTGAATTTGAATTTTCATCACTTTTGCAACAAATCAAAGCCAACGCCGCAAAGCCGGTTAAAGGATGCCGTGTTGTTGCGGATAGAACAGCGCTTAATCAATGCATCGCAAAACTGCAAGACAGTTCGGAAATAGCCTGCGAGATCATCTGGGAGAAAAATCCCCCGCAGGAATTAATCGGCTTGAGCATGAATTCGGGCGGCGAATTGTTTTACATTCCACTTGGTCATACCAATGCTCATATGCAATTAACGGAGAAGGAAGTGCTGGTTGCACTGGCTCTTGTTTTTACGAATACAGAAATTAAGAAATACTTCTATGATTTAAAAACAGCGCTTGTTTCTCTGGAAAATCTTGAAGTGAAATTCGGCGATGACCTGCAATTGGCCGCTTATCTGCTTAATCCGGCCAGGCATTCCTATAACCTTGACGAAATCGGCTGGGAATATCTCCATGAACGTATTCCCGTTCCTAATGACGTGGCGGGGGGCAAGGGGAAAACCTATCCTCTGGCGCTGGTGCCTGTCGACAGGATGGCCGCTTATGCGGGGCAGCGGGCAGACGCGATTATGGCGCTCGCTCCGGCTCTGGACACAAAACTAAAAGAGGCAGGAGTGACCTCGCTCTACCGTGATGTGGAAATGCCGCTGCTATTTACACTGGCTGCAATGGAGAAAAAAGGCGTGTTGGTGGATACCGCGCTTTTGCAGAAGATGTCCGAAGAACTGGAGCAATTGTTGTCTCTGTCCGAAGAAAAAATTCATCGTCTGGCCGGAGAAAAATTTAACATCAATTCTCCCAAGCAATTGCAGGCGATTCTTTTTGAAAAACTCAAACTTCCCAAAGGTAAAAAGACCAAAGAAGGATACTCCACGGATGTGGATGTGCTTTCCGACCTGGCTCGCAGCCATGAACTGCCTGCTGAGATTCTAGCTTACCGTTCTTTGTCCAAGCTCAAATCCACATATGTGGACGCGCTGCCCGCGCTGATCAATCCATACACCGGAAGGATTCATACATCCTACAACCAGACTGTGGCGGCAACCGGCAGACTCTCCAGCAGCAATCCCAATTTGCAGAATATTCCGATCCGGACGTTGGAAGGCAAAAGAATCCGTCAGGCCTTTATCGCCGCGCCCGGTTGTGTTTTGATTTCTGCCGATTATTCGCAAATAGAGCTTCGGGTTCTGGCGCATCTGTCCGAAGATAAAACGCTTTTGGAAGCCTTTGCCTCCGACGAAGACATACATACCCGCACGGCTTCCGACGTTTTCGGCGTCTTTCCGCAAATGGTCAGCCCCGATATGCGAAGGCAGGCTAAGGTCATTAACTTTGGCATTCTCTATGGCATGAGCGCGTTCGGTCTGGCTAAGGAACTGGGCGTTCCCCAGAAAGTAGCCCAAGCTTATATCGACGGTTATTTTGCCCGCTATCAAAAGGTGCGTGATTATCTGGACGGCATTCTGGAAGGTGCAAGGCGCGACGGCTTTGTTTGTACACTGCTCAACCGCCGCCGTTATCTTCCTGAACTCAAAAGTAATGTTCCTGCTATAAGACAATTTGCTGAACGCATGGCCATCAATGCTCCCATCCAGGGCAGCGCTGCAGATTTAATCAAAATCGCGATGATCAATATTGATCGTTTACTGACAAAAAATAATTTGTTTGCACGTCTGATTATGCAGGTGCACGACGAACTGGTCCTTGAAGCGCCGGTCAAAGAAAAAGAAGAAGTCATAGAGATTGTCAGAAGAGAAATGGAAGAAGTGATTAAGCTGAAAGTGCCACTGAAGGTAGAGATTACAACAGGAAAAAACTGGGACGAAGCGCATTAAGGAAATGCTAATATTAGAGCGCTGTGCGCGGCGAGAAAGTTAGAAGTCAAGGACGGACTATCATGAGCAGCATGTGTAGTTAAGTGGAAAAGATGCGCTCCGCCTGAATGACAGCGTTTAGATATTTTGTTGTCGGAGCAATAAATTCCACGAGAAAAGGTGTCACGGCGTGGCGGCTTTTTTCCCTAACGCGTAAGCCTGTTGTATGGCCGATTCGTTTTTCACAATATCTCCTATATCATTTGCGGAGGCCATGACGGTGCCGAGCCAGTGCATTTTAGTCATCTCTACGGTTGATTGAAAACTATGCACAATCGGGTCAGCCGTTTTTACATTTGAATCTCCACAGACGGTGATCAGGCCGATGCGTTTGCCACGCATTTTCGGATAGTAAATTTTTTGCCAGCGCCACTCTGCATCAAAGAAAACACACCACCGATCCAGATAAGCTTTCATTTGTGAGGTCATTGCCCAAAAATAAACGGGGCTGCTGTGGATGATGGCGTAGGCTTCCAGTATTTTTGTCTGAATTTCAGCCATGTCGTCCTTGATGGCGCAAACACCCGTTGTGTTGCATTTCTTGCAGTCTTTACAACCCGCAATGTGCTTGCGGTCGATAATGATTTTTTCCACATCAGCGCCGGTTGCTTTGGCTCCTGTCAGCGCATGACTGAGGAGAACGTCACTGTTGCCTCCTATTCGCGGACTTCCCATAATGCCGAGTACTTTCATATTTGTCCTCCTGATCCATATTATACTCATAACAACTTAAACTGTTTATGGAGGTTATCTCTTTTGCGTTAATTTGTAAATAATAAGGTAAGATTTTACATTAACTCCTTGAACGACCGAATAAGAGAATAAATTTTTTCTACGATTAAAAGATTTCCATGTTAAAATAATTAAAGAACTAAATATTTATATATGTTAAAAAACTTCACGGCCGAACTGACGCCCGATTTACAAAGACATCCGGTGATGATTATGATCAAACCTTACTGTCAATTCAAGTATAACGCTGCCGAAAGCGGCAACTTTACCGTCATCGCTCATCGTGGCGCGTCGGCTTATTTCCCGGAAAATACGATGGTCTCGTTTGAAGGTGCGATAGCGCTGGGCGCGGATATGGTAGAGCTTGATGTCCAGCTCACCGCAGACGGCGAAGTGGTTGTCTTTCATGATGAAAGAATATCCCGCTGCACGAACGGTCGTGGAAGTATTGCCGATTATACGCTTGTCGAATTGAAGAAGCTTGATGCCGGCAGCTGGTTTGACAAAAAATATGCAGGTGCACGCTTGCCAACGCTTGTGGAGGCTCTGGAGCTTTGCAAAGATAAAATCGCCGTCAATGTTGAGATTAAGACCGAGGCTGTAACGGATACAATTTCCAACGGCATCGAAGAAAAATGCCTGCGAATCGTCGATAAAATAGCAATGCGCAAGCATGTTGTGTTTTCCAGTTTTGACCCCCGCGCCGTTCAACATCTCAAGCAAATCGATGGTCAGATACCTGCCGCTGTTTTGTTTACGAAAAAACATTATGGTTCACAATTACCTTCAGAGATAATTGCTGCACTGGGCGCTGATGCCATCAACTGCTCCCAACGCGAGCTCAGCAAAGAATGGCTTGCCGATCTGAAGCAACATGGCATTCCGGTGAATGTCTATACGGTCAATGACGAAAAAAGTATGAGGCGGTTGCTTGCCTTGGGTGTTGACGGCATCTTTACAAATTGGCCGGATGTTTTAAAGAATGTGCTGATGGATTATCAGTGGATATAAGGATTGAGGAGTGAGGAGTTCGCAAATATTCATGCAGGATAACAATGCCTTAAAAGAAAAAATGACTTCCGCGCCGCGCAGCCCCGGCGTTTATATTATGCTTGACGCGCTGGGGAAGGTGATCTATGTGGGCAAGGCCAACGATCTGAAAAGCCGGGTCGATTCTTATTTTACCGGCAAGGATACGCGATCAATGGCGCCGTTTTTGATGGCCCGGTTAAACAATATTGAGTTCATCACGACGGCCACTGAAAAAGAAGCGCTGATTCTGGAAAACAACCTTATCAAGAAGCACCATCCCCGTTACAATGTTATATTGCGCGACGATAAAACCTATTATCATCTGTCTCTTGATCCGGCGGAAAAATATCCCCGACTGCAACTTGTGCGAAAGAGACTCAACAACACGGCGCTCTATTTCGGCCCGTATCCTTCAGGACTGGCCGCCAAGGAAACGTTACGCTTTGTTCAGCAGGTTTTTCCGTTACGCACCTGTCGCAACCGGGATTTTCTGCTCAGATCCCGACCATGCCTGGAATATCAAATCGGACGGTGCCTAGCGCCTTGCAAGTGCTTGATTGATGAAGCTGAATACCGGAAATTGGCCGAAAACGCCGTGTCCTTTCTGCAGGGGCGTCGCCGTGAACTGATTTCCGATTTGAAAAATCAAATGGAAGAAGCGGCGCAAGACTTAAACTATGAGGAAGCAGCGCGTTTACGTGACCGCATCGGCGCGCTCGAACTCGCGTTGGAAAAGCAAAATGTGGACTGGGGCAGCGCTCAGGATCAGGATGTGCTGGGCATCTATGCTGATCAAGACACGAATCAGCTCTGCATTTTATTTGTGCGTGGCGGAAAGTTATTGGGCAGTAAATCATTTACCCCTTTAAAAACAAAAGCGGACAAAAGTGAAATAATTTCGTCGGCGCTGCAGCAGTATTACGACGGCTTCAACGTGCCGGAAGAGATTATCCTTCCCGGTCATCTTCCCGATGAAAATGTAATCGCCGAATGGCTTGCCGACAAAAAGCAAAAGAAAGTGCTGATTTCGGTTCCTCGACGTGGCGCGAAAAAAGCGCTGCTCGATATGGCCTGCGCCAATGCTCGCGAGTTGCTCATATCAGGCCAAAAGAAAGCGGAACAGAGAACTGCCGCCCTGCAAGTCCTTCAGGATAAATTGTCTCTGAGTCAACTGCCACGACGAATAGAGTGCTATGATATTTCCAACATCAGCGGCAAAAACGCCGTGGGGTCGATGGTGGTTTTTCAGGATAGCGAGCCGGATAAATCCGGTTATAGGCGCTTTCGCATTAAAGCCATAGACGAACCGGATGATTACGGCATGATGCGCGAAGTGCTGACCCGACGTTTTAAAGGATCCGATCCGCTGCCGGATCTGGTAGTTGTCGATGGTGGCAAGGGACAGCTTAATGTCGCGCTTTCTGTTTTGGGTGAGTTGAAGATTAAACTGGATGTGATTGGACTGGCCAAAGAAGAGCGAACATATCTGGCCGCAAAAAACAAGCTCCGGGGAAAAGCCGTAAAGTCGGAGGATCGTGTTTATCTGCCGCGCCGTAAAGATGCTGTCTTTCTTTCTTCCCGGCCTGCCGCACTGTTGCTCCTGCAACGGGTTCGCGATGAGGCGCACCGCTTTGCTGTGAGTTACCATCATACGTTGAAACAAAAAAATGACTTCCATTCGATTCTAGATACAATTCCCGATATGGGTAAAGAGCGCAAGAAGAAGTTGCTTAAACATTTAGGCTCGGCGTATCAGGCTCAAAATGCCTCGCTTGAAGATTTGCAAAAGGTCCCGGGAATTGGTAAGGAGTTGGCAGAAAAAATTTATTCTTATTTGAGAAATGAAAAGTGAGCCTGTTAAATTAGTATGAGTTTGTTAACGATATTTCTTCTGGCGGTGGGGCTTGGTGTGGATGCGTTTTCCGTAGCCATTGGCATCGGCGCGTCGAACAACAAAAAATCCTGGGCCCCTGTTTTGCGGCTTTCCCTTGCTTTCGGTCTTTTTCAGTTTGTCATGCCGCTAATCGGTTGGTTGGCCGGTTCGACGGTGGTCGATAGAATTCAGTCTTTTGATCACTGGATTGCTTTTGCGCTTTTGGTATTGGTTGGTGGAAAAATGATCCGGGAAGGGCTCGAAAAAGAAAGCGATGAACAGAAGACCGATCAAACGCGCGGCTGGCCGCTCTTTCTCCTTTCGATAGCCACCAGCATTGACGCACTGGCCGTGGGATTTAGCTTTTCTCTCTTGAAAACCGCCCTTTTATTTCCAGCAGCAATCATCGGTGTTGTTTGTTTTATGATGACGGCCGTCGGTATGATTTTCGGCAAAGGATTGGCGCGGATATTCGGCAAGAAAGTGGAGATCCTGGGTGGTCTGGTTTTGATCGCCATCGGCATGAAGATACTGATCGAACATTTAGGCTAAAAGCGCAGGCTCAGGAATAACCCCCTGGAGGGGGCGCAAGGTTCAAAGAAAAAGTTTATCACTGCCAGATGGGGATAAAAAAAGAGGCTGAAATATGTTCTATCAGGTAATCAAAGTCGGGAAAGACGAAATCGGTTTGGTGTGGGACGAAGCCGGAAAGAAGGTGAGGGTGGAATATGTTTATCTGCCTGGTGATAAAGGAAAGATGGCCAACAGAATTGTCCGGGATTTTCCCGCAGTCCATAAAACGCAGCACTCGATTTCCAAAGACATTGATCAGTTGATTGCTGGTTTATACAACGGCCAAAAAAAGAATTTTGATTTATCGCTCCTGAATTTATCGAAGCTTACGGATTTTTCAGCTAAAGTATTAAGACAAACTTACAAAATACCTCACGGAAAAGTGGCCACTTACTCCGGTCTGGCGGCAAAGATAGGCAATCCGCGAGCGGCCAGAGCGGTAGGCACGGCGCTGGCCGATAATCCTTTTCCTATCCTTATTCCTTGTCACCGGGTGATTCGAGCTGACGGACAACTTGGCCAATTTGGCGGAGGCAGTGACATGAAGAAAAAACTGCTTGAAAGAGAGGGGATTATTATTGACCCACAAGGTGTGGTGCCTTTGAAACATATGTCGTATTGAGCCATCAATAACCATACAGGATGATGTCAAGACTTATGCCAATCAGATAGTCGGCAATGAAGAGCTGGTCCCAATGCTTGGGGTCCTCTATGCGTCATACTTTGCGGAGATAGGGAGAGCGTGCCACAGCTCATATCAGCCTCAGGAAGGGGTTAGAGTGACATGATTCAGGAATTTATGAATATCTCAAAGATTTCGAATGATTTACTCCTCGATGGCTTCACACTTATGCTTGTGGGGCATATCGCCTTTGGTCGGAACCAGCTTGTGCCCATCGGTAAAGTTCACTATGTCTTTCACTGGCTTTATGGCAAATATGAACCACAGATTCTGAAATTGGTGGACTGGTTTTTACGCAAGAGATTCTTTACCGATACGGTAATTGGCCGGACCATCTTCGTCGGCATCGCCATGGCTGGTCATTACCTGCCTCATGGCATTGTCGTGACAACTCAGCCAGCCACCAGCTAAACTCTGTGTAAATTACATCCCTGGAATTATCCATATCTCTACCCCTTCATACTCTGCTCATTGGCCACAGCATCCTTCCAATGCTATTACAGGACAAAGAACATACATTAAAACTGAAAGAGGGTAATAACTCGCTCCATCAGTTGCAAAGAGCGATAATTTCTTCATCATCTAGAATTCTCATTCACCCGGTATGGTGTTTTCAAATATTGTCTGGCTTCAATCTGTGCAGCGCCATCAGCCCCTTCGGTTTTCAACACTCGTCGATAATAATCCTCTGCATATTTTCGCTCCTGGCGTATCTCATGGATCATGCCCAAATACAGAAGCGATCTGGCTGTGGTACGCATATTATAAAAAGATTTGTCTTGAATTGCTTTGTGAAAGTATGATTCTGCTCTTCCATACTCCCCACGATTAAAATGGATTCTTCCCAGCAACTGGTAATAACGAGGCTGAAGCTGAGGCATATAGGGCGGTGTTCCAAGGCGGATATTCGTTTCTATCTGGGCGGCAATGGCCTCCGCTTCTTCAAGCCGGCGCAACTCAAGCAAGGCCACACAATGCATAAAATAAAAACTATAATTGTTCGGGAACTTTCTTTGCAACTGCAGAATGATCGGCAGCGCCTTGGAAGGTTGTTTTTCGTAGTTCAGGTAAACCGCTGCCAGTTCGACCTGTGCGATGTCGCGCAGCAGGTACCCCTGTTGCGCTGCTATTTGTAATTCTTGAAGCCCCTTCTGGCGGTTCCCTTCTGTAATTAATAAAGACGACAGAAATCCGGTCACGCCGGCATAATGATCAATATGGTAGTGAAGCAGACCCATTAAAAAATCAATATCATGATTGCCTGGATCAACCGACTTGGCCGCCTCCAGGTAATGCCAGATATTTGATGTTTCCTGTGCCATAACGAAGTAGTGTTTCTCCTTAACAGCCCAGTAAACCTTGGCTATTTTTGCCAGCGCCACGGCAAGAGAGGCCTGCGTGTCTTTCGGAAATCCGGCAATCCTTTTCTCTCCCCGGGCAATGGCTTCTTCAGAATAATGAAAAATCTTCTCTTTTTCCTTCTGCCGCTGTTCAAGAGTGAAGCACATATCATAAGCAAACAGATGCAGCATCGCCTCCATGGCATATCCGATCGGATTATCGGGTTCCAGATCCACCGCTTTTTTTAGGCTAACATCGGCGGCATCTTCTTCCAGATTAAAAGATTCACTGATCCCTTGTAAAAGGTTGGTCTGGTAGCTGCTGGTGCGAAGTTTCGGCACACTCGTCTCAGAGGCAAAAACTTGATAATTTGCAAGCAGCAAAAACATAGAAAAAAGCAGCGTCAAAATATTCTTCATCATATCAATTTATGCTAAAGATTTATTCAACCTCGTTTTGAAAATATTTAAAAATGAGCAAAAAAAGAAGTCCCTGCAATCGGGACTTCTTTTGCTAAGTTATGCTGATTTTACATCAACAAGGTTACATCAACAAGGTTTTATCCTCGCCCATACCCATCATACCGTCGAGGATATATTTGTTGCCATCCTCGTCGCGAACATAGCCTTCCAACTCGCCGAAGGCAACGTAATAATCAATATTGACGACAACGGCGTGCAGAATCATCGGGTTGATGCCGTACACCTTAAATGTAAGATTGACCATATCATGCTCGTCCTTAACCGTCCATACGGCGTAGCCCTTGAAATCCTTTGTCTCGGGTTCGCGCTTGAACGTCACTGGAGGAAGAAGACTAATTTCGTTTTCAAACCAGATGATATTTTCGTTGTAGGCGTCCTGGTTGACGGATTGATTTCTTGTAAGGTTGAAGGCAAAGAATTTCTTTTCACCGTTGATTTCGCATCTGCCCATCGTGGTTACCCAGTCGTAGTGAGCGCGGCGTGGATAATAACCTCTATGGTCGTCGACAATCGCGGTGGAATCCTCGTCGGTGATCATTTCCTCGCCGTTGATAACCAACCTGCCCTTTGCCGTAAAGAAATCTTTCTGACTGTAAAGAGGTCTGTTTTTACCGAACGGAATACTCACAACACTCGGCTTGCTCAGACGTGTAAGCTCGAAATCGTACTCAATCTGCGCCTCGTCGGATTTGTGTTTGCCGTAAAGACGGCATTTGCCCTTGTCGAAGTTGTTTACGTATTTGATTTGCCCGACCTCGGTCGTCGCCTGTGCGACGCTGCCGTTGATGAGGTTGGGCGCAATAGTCGTATCCTTGCTTTTTAGATTGGTATCCCAGCAATAGACCTTATGCGTACGCTTGTCATAAAAGATGTGCAACACCTTGCCGAATATTCCCATATCACAGCAAACCGCGAGGAGGACTCCGTTTTTTAGGTGCACTTCCGTTGCTTCCCAAAGCGTGAGCTTGAGCCTGTTCATCCACTGCGGCGCACGCGTCGGCTTTTTGAGTTTTACGATATCCATATCCTCGAACTCTTTGTCGAACGTTCCGAAAACGCACGAGCCGTCGTTGTTGACCATGCTTTTAGGTGTGGCAATGGAGCGTCTCTTCTCGGCAATAAATTTGCTATATTCTCCCATATTGACCATTCCTTAGGAACTATTGATAAGAGCTTCTTTTTTGTGAATGGAAGTATAGAAAACGCGGTCTTGTATGTCAAGAAAATCGTTACAAAAGATCATGACCACAATAACGGTAAAAAGATATAAGGTTCTCCTTATAGATGCTGACCATCAAAGGTTTGCTACTCATTGTAATTTACAAGCTGGATGAACCAAGATAATCCTACGGTCACGAATAACAAAACCCCCTCAGTCTTAGAGACCTGAGGGGGCAATATTTACAGATCATGTTTGTTGTTGTAGCGGCTGCTTCTTTGCCACTTCCAATCAGGTTACAATGTTCTTCACTGCATCAATAACAGGGTTGGTAAACAGCGCCATCAAAATGGTGTAAAGGGCAAAGGCGCCAACAACTTCCGCCGTGTACATCTTGTTATACTTCCGCTTCAGGCTGACTAAAATCAGGCCGCCCACTATCAAACAGCCCAATTGAAAATACGGGAAATTCGTCGCTCCCGCTGCCGCATACTCCGCAAAACCAAAGGTTGCCGTTAAAAGAACTACTGCCGCCGCCGCTACGATGGTTCCTAATGTCTTTTTCATGATCTGTTACCTCCTGAGGGTGGTTTGTTTATTTGCCTTATCACTAATGAAATTTGCGTGCCAAGCTTACAAAGTGATGCCAATATGTTCATAACTTATTGAAATAGAAAGATAATAATTTTTTATTGACTTGCCGATTATGGATGAAACTTTCCTTATTTGCCTCTTCCCGTTCAATGAAACATTCAAACCATTGAACGAATTATTTAAATGTCGGCATTTGGTCTGTCGTCTCAGGTTACCGGACGCATTCAGCAACTGGTGGGCTTGCAGCCGGCATGAATTGAGACCATGGATGAGGATTACCGAATTGATACCGGGGAGCCCTATAGGATGATATATTTCCTTTACAGCGGTGAAAAAAATTTATAGGCTTTAAAAAAGAAAGAAATGGGAAAATGTGCAATGACACAGAATACAACAAAATCAGTCGTCAGCTTTCGGCGACGATCAATACTCTTGTTAATTTTACTGCTGACCATATTTCAACTTCAACCGGCGCTGGCCATGCCTGTCTCGGATAGTTCCAAAGCTGTTTCCGCCGCGGCTATGAAACTTGTTGGGTTTGGAACCGATCCCAAAGCCGGGCTCGACGTTCAGGCCGTCGCTACGCTTGTGGATTATGTTCTGGGATCTAAACCGAATAAAGAAATCGATCTGCCGACTGTTCATAAAGCTTCCGGGGCCTATTATGAATTCGATACAAGGATAAATTTTTCCAATTTTCTCCAATACTCTTATAATAACCAAATTCCTTCGGTAGTTACAAGCCCGTCGTCTCTTCGCTATTCTCTATGGAACGGCCAAGAGGGTAGATTACAGCCATTGCCCAATAGTTGGACACTTGCCTCACCGGATGGCAAGCCTACGATCATTCGCGGATTACAGCGTGATGCCATCACACCGGATCTCACCACCGGCG
>JAKLES010000170.1 GCA_022711575.1 Deltaproteobacteria bacterium
TTATCCTAGTATCGCGATTGTCCGGTGGATGATGCCGCTTGCCGTGGTCGTAACAGCAACTTCTTTTAGATTGAATAATTAGACAGAATTCAATAAATGTTGTTCTACTCTTTGTTTTTCAATATTCATATTTATTCAGTTGTCCGTTTTCCAAGTCTATATGAACCAGAGTGTTTCTAAAAACCCCGCCACGGTTAAGCAGAATTTTTAAAACTTCCATGGCTTGAATAGATGCTATGACAGAAGGGGCTAATACCGGTACCCCTAAAATGTTTTCCGGAGAAAACTTATCGTTCACATGACGATCATTTCCATAGAGAGACATCAATCCCTTGTCCTCAGGAAATATTGTTGTTACCTGACCCTCGAAACCTGCAACCGCGCCGTGTACAAACGGGATGTTATTTTTTTTCGCAATCTCTTCAACAACAAGACGGTCATCCATGTTATCGAGCGCATCGACAATCACATCTACCCCAGAGAGAATATGTTCTGCATTGGCGGCATTTACCTTTTCTGTAATAATTGTCACCTCTACGGAAGGATTAATCAACCTTACCGCATCTGCTGCTACAACCGGTTTTGCTTTATTAATTGTTTCTTTGTTACACAAAGGCTGTCGATTCAAATTTGTTTCATCGAAAACATCTCCGTCAATTATTCTAAGATGGCCAATTCCAATTCTTGCCAATAACAAAAGCACATGTCCACCCAACCCGCCGGAGCCGATAACAGCGATTCGAGACTCTGCAAGTCTGATTTGATCCTGTATGGAAATAGATTCCCGATTCCGAATGTATCGATAAGGGCTTACCCCTATCTTCATGGCTTCGACATATACAGACTTGAGGGTAGATTGATACTTCAATGCCAACGCTATCGCTTCTTCCTCATGCAGAACCTTAATATTAAGGTTACTTTTGCTATCGAGAATTTCTATAGATGATCTCTCTAGTTCTTTAAGAAAACTCCTGTTTTTTGGGGTAGCATTCATTGATATCTCCCGATCCATATCTGCACAAAATACTCTTCCGCAGCAATGGGGTATTTTTTTGCTTTGCTATTTTGAATAGGCCATTCGCAACAAGCTGTGGGCGGCACCGTAAGCTTTCCCTAACGAAGTAGATGTTATCATAGCACGATTCATTTTTTTTAAAAAAGGAAATCACATGGCCTTTGATAATAATCAAATAATAGCTGAACTCTAAATGAGCATGTGGTACAAACATCAACAGTTGGTCAAATTTAGAGATTGAAATAAAATTGCTTCCTTAAAATTACTGAGGTTTATATGACGGTCGAAAAGACAAGAACAACGGGTATCATACTTTCTATATTTCACAGTATTCCGCTGGCCTTGCGAAAAGGTTTTTTTCGTAGTCTCTTTTTCTTGTTTTATCATTTAGGTGTGAAACACCGCCTAATTGTCCTCCATAATCTCTGTCGCTCCTTTCCAGAAAAGGAACCTAAGGAACTGCAAAAGATCGCGATGGGGGTCTATCGCCATTTTGCGATTGTGACTGCGGAGTTTTTCGACCTGCCATTTATTACACAAGAAAACATTCACGAATGGGCGGATGTGGAAGGATTGGATAATTATCAGGCAGCTATCGCCCAAGGTAAAGGCGTATTGTCCATTGTTTCCCATTTCGGCAACTGGGAATTAATGACCATTGCAGTGCCCATGTTTGCTAAACCGATGTATATCGTCCATCGACCCTTGAGCAATCCTGTCATTGATAACCTTGTGGAGTATGTGCGAACCATCCATGGTAATGTTATGATCACAAAGGGTGGATCCGGCAAACTGATCATGGAACTCCTTGAGGCGAACCATGTGATTGGAATTTTGAGTGATCAGAATGTGTCGGTTCGTGAAGGGATATTTGTTGATTTTTTCGGACGTCCTGCGTGTTCAGGCGTAGGTCTTGCGGTAATGGCCCTGCGTTCGGGAGCGCCCGTTATTCCAGCCTTTATGGTCAGACAGAAATCAGGGAAATACAGACTTATCCTGAAACCGGCTGTAAAAATCATCCGGACAGGAACATACGAGACGGATTTGTTAGAAAATACGCAGCAGTTCACGAAGATTGTGGAAGAGGTTGTTCGGGAATACCCTGACCAGTACTTTTGGTTTCACCAGCGGTGGAAGACGAAGAAATGTCAGATAAAGAAAGAATAATATCTACATCGCAATGAATTATGTTTT
>JAKLES010000171.1 GCA_022711575.1 Deltaproteobacteria bacterium
AGGAAGACTTACAGGCGGCGCTGGTTGCTGTCAATTCCGACCATCGTTATGCTGGCAACATCAGATTTAAGACGATGGAAACCAAGGGCCGGCGGATCTCGTTTACATTGACCGTTGTTTCGTCCACAATTGGCACTGGCAAGGCAAAAGTCACTGCCCCGGGCGTATCCATAGGCCCGAACGGTCGGCGGATTGCAGCGGCATGTTGGCACGTGCACGGCGACTTCTTCGATGCACTGTTCGCTATATGCCCGGACGCGGTTGTTATGTCAATGGGCAAGGTCATAACTAAAGACGGCGGCAACTGGCAGGACTGGAACAAAGGATCGATGATGTATCCAAAGCTGGCGTCGGCATGCTGCGAATGTCATCGTAATATCAGGACGGAGAAAATACTGGCCGCTCAGGGGAGGATTTAATCATGGCACAGGGCAAAACGTATATAGATATCACATTAGCGGAGGACTGGTAGAGCCCTGAGCGGACCGTGCGCGTCAGGATCGCGGACGTTGCGAAATACTACGCGCGCGAGGCCTGCAGTATGTCAGGCTGCCGCACGCTGGCCGGGATCGTCGGAGATTGGCGCCCAATTGATTATATCGCTCAGGACTGTCTGGAGTATTTTAAGCGGGTGAATGTTGAGGGGATGCGCAAGGCAGCGCGCAAACTGGGGCTTGAGCCTAAATTCTAAAGGAGATAAGGCGCGAAAAAGGCAAAAAGGCCGGTCATATCGTATAGAGATATGCGGGAATCGTCCCGACCAAGGCCGTAGCATTGCCCGGGTGTATACCGGGGAGCGCAAGCTGTGAAGCGGTATATATCAGCACCCATAAATTAATCAGATAGACAAAAGGGGGATAAAAATGGAATCAAACAGCATATGGATTAAGCACCTGGAGACGGCAAAGAAAATTGCCGAACGGTCGCGGATCAAGGTCGTTATCGAGCATTATTTCGATGAAGGTCTGGATGTTGACAACTGGGTGACCATCAGACTTGAAGACCGGGAGCAGGTTAAAAAGACCATTGTCAAAACAACCAGGACCATGGAACCGCGTTTTATTGTTGAAGTCGCCCACGTTACCAGCAATTATCCACATGAACCGGATGATGTTGATATTACGGAAGTCGATGATTTCAGGTCTATTGAGGAAGCTGTCAAATGTGCAATGATGTTGATTGTTGAAAATGAAATTAACCATGCAATTGAAAACACCAGTATGGAAGCATATCTGGCGGATGAAAAGGAAAGGGAAGGGGTGGTCTAATGTCTCAAGATTATTGCTATCAGCATATTAAAAAGTATGAAGAGATTGCCGGGATCCAGGTCCCCGTTGATGAATACGATCATTTTCTCAATTGGCAGGATATTAAACTCAAGGATAACCAGGCCCGGGATCTTACGTCGCCTTATGGTGCCTTGTATTTCGCAATCGGCACCGCGGATGACTTTGTCTGTATGGATTACGCCGAACTGCCTGACGGGCGCATTGTGCTGCATGCCATTGTCAATTCAGAGACTGGCAGTTTTATCGACCAGTTTAATTATTCAGTCGTTGCCAGGGATCAGGCTTTTTATGTGGCCCAGCAGATAACAAACGACGCGCTGCAGTGGCATTTTACAGATGATTGCCCTAAGCGCCTGCATATTACCGGCTGGAACCAGGACCCGACTTATTTTATGCGGTGCGTCAAGGCTTATGTTGAAGGCAAGAAGTCCCCGGCGCGGAAAGTGAAACATTGGAGAAGGTTGCTGTAGTTATAATAAACGAAACGAACCAGTAAAGGAGAATTGAACCATGAAAAGTTATAAATTTGGGAATGGATACGAAGTCAATTGCTGGAGCGAAAACACCCGTTATGGTTTCAGGCATTTATGCGAGCTGACCCATAATTTAAACAGGATCGGCAAATCTAAGGCGTGTTATTACAACCGCACCTGGGAGGCTTACGAGTTTCAGAGTGTCATTCACCAGGCGATCCAGGCTGTGTTCGATAACCGCACCCGGGCCCAGCAGAAAAAGGGGCAGGAAATTAATCCGCTGATTAAGCAGTATTGCGATGAAGTAGATGCGCGCGCGCGAGGGATCGAGGCAAAGCGGTTCGACCCGGTTAAAATGGCCGTGGCATTCGGCAGCATCCTGTGTGAAACGCCTGAGGAAAAAGCAAAATGGGACAAGCGCATGTTGTCGAC
>JAKLES010000172.1 GCA_022711575.1 Deltaproteobacteria bacterium
CCGATATATTCTACCTGCCGTTCAGCAATCTTATCCACCTTATCTTCTATGCGATGGATAACTTCGTACATTTCACAACTGTGCTGTCTGCGTTCGCCATTAGACATTGTTAGGGGTTTCCTCTCACACGTTTATTTTTTATTCTTCTATTCCCTTTACTTCCCAATATAAAACCCTCGCCATTTTCTTTTGTACATTGATCAGCTCAATTAAAACCGCCTTGGCCTGCGCAAGGTTTGTAGCGGCTTTTGCGTCTGCCAGCATGGAATCGAACTTCCCTCCGACAGCAGACCATGAAGGGAGGTTGTCTAAGAACGCTTGCATCTTTGCTTGCTGTCGTGCGATCTGTGCATCTCGTAAGTCAAGCATCTCCTGTGAAATGGAGTTGAGATCAAGGGGAACGGCCTGCTCCCTGTTCCAAACGAGAAAGGCTTGATAGTCTGTGTTGCCGTCTGCGAGAGGGATGGATGCACCGTCTGAATTTCTTTTGATGCCTGCTACTTTTCCGTCCATGTGTGAGTAAATTAGTTGATACATTGCTTATCTCCTATAATTCTGCTTCCGCAGTATAATGCCCCCCAATAACAGCGTTTGCAGTCGCCACGCTAGAAGTAAAAATAATGTTATTCATCGATCCAGTTCCCGCCACCGCTTTATCGGCAAGTGCGCTATCTCTCCAAGTACCGGTTGCTCCAGTTACCGGGTTATATAAGACAACCGTAGGCGCATATCGCATGGAGCATTTTAATGGTCTGTCGGTGCATAAATATGGTCCGGTGGAAATATCATAAACCTCCCCGACGTACGTGGCTGTTCCCGGAGCAACATCAATATTATAACTTTTTTGATAATATCTCTGACAAAGTGCCAGTTCTTCAGCGTAAGGTCTGGTTTCAAATTCAGTTGCAACTGAACCAAGTTCCAGTTGAACTCCTGTTAAGCTGAAATTATTATCGGTAGAGTCGAAACCGTTGACTTGGTTTGATGTGGCGAGATAATTCCCAGATGCCCACGTATCTTTAGTTGTTTGATAAGTGCTACCACATAAAACTGCCCAAGAAATTTGCAATCCAATTCCATTTGTATATAAAAATGTGCCACCAGAGTTAAATGTTAAAGTAACAGTTTTCTTTTCCCATGTGTTTGTTACATTGACTGTATATTCTGCAACATATGATTTATCTAACGCATTATTTCTAAAACACACACAATACGTTCCAACTTTTGTAGCTTTAACCCAAAATGATAAGGTTGCTGTTCTGCCCTCAAAAGGAACGAAGTCATAACCTTCCACTTTGTAACTTATAAACATATACTCACCAGCTGCAACCGCAGTTTCAATATGAGTACAATCTATTTTTAAAGCAGATGTAAAAGGGAAACATGCAACAGGAGTAACTGCTTCACATATTGCATTGTAAGTTCCATCACCAAGTCCATGTACAAGTTGAAACCTGTCAGGGAAATAAGTTGCACTTGCAGGGTTCGTTAAAGTAGTCGTGCCTCTTTGCCATACAGACATATTCCCATTGATAATAGCATTACGTCTTGGTCTTGCATAAAGCTCATCATACACAGCATTCTTGCTCGGAGCTACATCATCCACTCCATCCCATGAAGTCCCGAAGGCCGTGTCGCTGACAACAGATGCAACGGTTGGCGATGTTCCTGACGTGCCAGACGATCCGCTCGTCCCCGAAGTACCCGCCGGAGCTGAGGTGCCTGAACTTCCACTTGTCCCCGAACTGCCTGCAGGCGCGGAGGTCCCCGAGCTACCTGACGTTCCGGAAGTGCCAGCGGCTCCGGCTTCACCCGAAGTACCACTACTTCCTGACGTACCTGAGGTTCCGGCAGGCGCAGACGTTCCTGAGCTTCCTGACGTGCCACTACTCCCCGCATCCCCCGTTGCACCGGATGTCCCTGAGCTGCCGGAAGTGCCTGAAGAACCGGAGGCCCCTGCCTCTCCATTCGCACCATCCGCGCCTGAGGTTCCAGAGGAGCCGGAAGATCCACTCGTTCCTGAACTGCCCGAGTCACCCGATGATCCGGAAGTGCCCGATGAGCCACTTTCACCTGAGGAGCCGGAGGAGCCTGAAGAACCACTCGCCCCCGCTTCGCCTTTTTCTCCTGAAGATCCACTACTGCCCGAGGTTCCTGAACTTCCTGATGCCCCTGCCTCCC
>JAKLES010000173.1 GCA_022711575.1 Deltaproteobacteria bacterium
GTGGTCTGTTTAATAAGATCATCTTCCAGCTTTTCAATCCTTTCTTCAATATCTTCCAGCAGGAAAAAATAATTATCAACAACATTATCGATCAGGGCATGGACAAGATAATCGCTTCCGGCTTTTCGAATCTTGCCCTTGTCGCTGCGCAGCCTTTCCCGAACCGGCTCAAAAAGCGCGCTTTCTTTCTCCTGAAAAGACAAAATAAAATTTTTTCCTAATACGATGCTGATCTGTTCCGAATACGTCGCATTGCTTTCATGATTCTGGAATTTTCTCAAAACAATATAAAGATACTCCGATAAATCTTCTATTTTCGGCCTCTGATCCGTATTGAGAATATCTTCAAGGATCAGAGGATGAAGTCTGAACAGATTGCCGACATTCTCCAACAGAGCAACATCCTGCAGGCCGTCAACGTTAATCCACAACTTGCCCGGTTTATTTTTTTCTTCGCATAAATCAGCAGCAGAGCTTGCTTCTTTTTCTTCAAAATAATTTTCATCGTAGCGGATAATTGTAATCTTTGATTTTTCGGCATAGGCTTTGCCGATGTGGATCAGAGAACCCGGAATCAGTCCGGCTTTTTTCGATCTTTTTTTCAAAGCAGTGTTCATAGGTTCTTTTCTCCTTATTTCTTTTTGACACGGATAGTGGCGCGGACCTGCAGAGCTTGACCATCCGGGAAAGACACACCGGTGGTCGGAACGACTTTCA
This sequence comes from Deltaproteobacteria bacterium, assembly GCA_022711575.1. Taxonomy (GTDB): domain Bacteria; phylum Desulfobacterota; class Syntrophia; order Syntrophales; family Smithellaceae; genus UBA8904. The sequence continues at coordinate 718 of JAKLES010000173.1, forward strand.
ATGCTATTGCCACGGAGGAAGATATATTCTGCAGATCAATGGGCTCTGTCTCCAGGTTTATTTCTTCGGATTTCATCCGGGAATCCATCATAACCCGGATTTTGGCCGGACTCAGCATAATTTTCTGTAAAGTAAGATTATCAGGCAGTCGGTTGCGCGTGACAACATGGACCGGCAGTGTTGCACTAACTTGTTTCGACGCATAAACACGGATTTTTGATGGGCTGATATCAGCGATCGACAAGCTGGACGGCGCATTAACCATGTCTTTGGTCAAAGTAAATTCGCGTTTCTTTTCGACAAGCGAGGCTAAATCCAACGAAAGCCTGAGCGACTTTTCATCGAGCAGCCGAAAGGCCTGATCAGGACCCTGGAAAATTACTTTGGCTTCCGTCAATTGCGGCTCATCGATCTGCCAGTTTTGCGGAACATTTTTATAATCAATGGGAACAAGAAAATCGCGGCGCACAATATCACGCTGATAACCGAAGGCCACCCATAAAACACAGGCCAGCCCGACAGCCATTATCTTTTCCTTGGTGTTTTCCCGGAGCCAGGCCCAAACCGGCCTTGCTTGGGGCGCGGGTTGGTAGCTGGTATAATATTTTTCCAAAATTTCATTGAGCATTGAGGCGCCGGGAATCACGGCAAGCGATTCCCCCTGAGCGATTGAAATCGTGCCTCGTTCTTCGGACACAACAATGCAGAGGGCATCCGAGCGTTCCGTCAGCCCCAGCGCCGCCGTGTGACGCAGGCCAATGTTTTCATATTGCTCGATATTGACCGACAGAGGCAAATGACAACCGAACATCGTGATCCGGGCGCCCTTGATTACCGCCGCACCGTCATGACCGGAAGAATGAGGATCGAAAATGCTTGCCAGAAGCGGCTCGCTGATCACACCATTAAGTTCAACGCCACCGGTTAAATGACGATCCAGCGGATCATCACCCTGGATCACCATCAAAGCGCCAATGCGCTTTTTTGCCAGATTGCCAGCCGTCTCGGCAATGACACCCACCGCCTTTTCCATATCCGACAGAGGCGGGGTTGCTTTGCGCAGATTGCCGAGCATCGCCAAGCGCTCAAAAAAACCACGCAGATCTTCCTGAAAAATCACGACCAGGACAAAAAGGAGAATCCCAAAGAATCCTTGAAGGACAATCACCGTGAGATAAAGCTGAAAAAACCGGGCAGCCAGATATACACCACCCAAAAGTAGAATACCGATTAAAACAAAACGCGACGCCCTGGTTTTAAACCACATCAAAAGCGCGAAGATCATCCCGGCGATAATCGCCATGTCCACAATATCTTGAATCCGTATGCTTTTGATCACCGAGGCGGCGGCATTGACAAAATCCATAAGTATCGCTTTCCGGCTTTGCAGAAATTATTGCAGACCATATAACGAAATTCCACAAGGCCTGTCAAGCAGGATTGCCTTAAGCGTTT
>JAKLES010000174.1 GCA_022711575.1 Deltaproteobacteria bacterium
GAAAACTACAGGGTGAAGGAGGTCATCGTATTATGTGCGCAGATATGGACAGATCGAAAGCGGTTGATTTGGCAATAACACAGATTGAAAGGCAGTTCGGCAAGGGATCGATTATGAAACTGGGCAGCTCGGAACGGGTCGCCGATGTTCCGGCAATATCCACCGGGTCGCTGAGTCTGGATATAGCACTGGGAACGCTTGGCGTTCCGCGCGGCAGAGTCATTGAAATATACGGGCCGGAATCGGGCGGAAAAACTACGCTGGCGCTGCACATTGTGGCCGAAGCACAAAAGAAAAACGGCATTGCGGCTTATATTGACGCCGAGCATGCCCTGGATGTCACTTATGCCAAAAATATTGGTGTAAACACCGACGAACTTCTGATCTCCCAGCCCGACACAGGTGAACAGGCCCTGGAAATTGCCGAAACGCTGGTACGTAGCGGCGCGCTGGATATTCTGGTTGTGGACTCCGTGGCCGCTCTTGTGCCCAAGGCGGAACTCGAAGGTGAAATGGGCGACGCGCAGATGGGCTTACAGGCGCGCCTCATGTCGCAGGCCTTGCGCAAGCTCACCGGCAGCATCAGCAAATCCAAAACCACCGTTATTTTCATCAACCAGTTGCGCATGAAAATCGGCGTCTTCTTCGGCAATCCGGAGACAACCACCGGTGGCAATGCGTTGAAATTTTACTCGTCACAGCGTCTTGATATCCGCAAGATGACCTCCATCAAGAATGGCCAAGAGGTGATCGGCTTTAGGACCAGGGTTAAAGTGGTAAAAAACAAACTGGCTCCACCCTTCCGGGAAGCGGAATTTGATATCATCTTCGGCGAAGGCATTTCACGCGAAGGCGACGTGCTGGATCTGGCTGCAGAAAACGGCATTATTGAAAAAAGCGGCGCCTGGTATTCCTTCAAGGGTGACAGGTTAGGTCAGGGTCGGGACAACTCTCGTGTTTTTCTGAAAGAAAATTCTGACATCATGGCGCAGATTGAAACCGAAGTCCGCGCCAAACTGGGCATCGTGCCGAAAGAGCAGGAAGAATAATGTGAAAGTTTTAGATCTGGCGGCAGCCAAACAAAAAGCGTATCGTCTTTTGTCACTGCGGCCTCATTCAGAAAAAGAGCTGGAAAAAAAGCTGCGAGACAAGGGCTTTCCCGCAGCTGTCATTAAAGAAGCGCTGGAAAAACTCCACGATTTGAAGTATCTCAATGACGCGTCTTTTGCCATTCAGTGGGCGCGCAATCTGGCGGCAAACAAACTCTGGGGCAATCGAAAAATAACAGCCAGCCTGCGGGAAAAAGGCGTGGCGGCCCGTTTGATCGATGATGCCGTCGCATCGGCGCGTCAGGAACTATCGGAGGAAGAAGCAATAGACCTTTTAATAAAAAAAAGGGCAACCAAAAAGAAGGCAGCTGCTTTTGATGTTAAAGAAAAACAAAGAATATTTCAAAGCCTGATGGGACGAGGTTTCCCGCCGGGATTGATCTTAAATAAACTGGGAAAGGCAGCGGAGGAAGAATTTAATGGTGAAAACGGGTGATGCGATACGGGAAAGTTTTATAAAATTTTTTGAGAGCAAAGGACATACAAGGGTTGCCAGTTCAGCGCTGATTCCCAAGGATGACCCCACACTGCTTTTTACCAACGCAGGGATGGTGCAATTCAAAAACGCGTTTTTAGGCCTGGAAAACCGCGGCTACACACGGGCGGTTTCCTGCCAGAAATGCGCGCGCGCCGGCGGCAAGCATAACGATCTGGAAAATGTCGGCATCACGGCGCGTCATCATACCTTTTTCGAAATGCTCGGCAATTTTTCTTTCGGTGATTATTTCAAGGAAGAAGCCATCGCCTGGGCATGGGAATATCTGATTGACATAGCCAAACTGCCCAAGGAAAAACTCTGGGTGACGATTTATGAGGACGATGATGAAGCTTTCAAAATCTGGCACGAAAAAATGGAAGTGCCTAAAAACCGCATCATCCGCATGGGTGAAAAAAGCAATTTCTGGATGATGGGCGAAACCGGCCCTTGCGGCCCCTGCTCTGAAATTCTTTACGACCAGGGCGAGGGCACTGGTTGCGGACGTCCGGAATGCGACATCTATTGCGATTGCGATCGCCATCTGGAAATCTGGAATAACGTTTTCACGCAATT
>JAKLES010000175.1 GCA_022711575.1 Deltaproteobacteria bacterium
TTGTAAAGAATTTTCCCTTCCGGCGTGAGAGAAACTCCGGCACTGCTGCGGTTGACCACTTTCACGCCCAGACAATCTTCCACATGGCGGATATTCTTAGTCAAAGCCGGCTGCGTTAAAAGCATGCGCTTGGCCGCCCGGCTGAAACTGCGCTCCTCAACAAGAAAAATCAGCGCTTCCATTTGCTGAAGCGTTAAAATTTTTAAAAGGTCGTCCGTCATGTCTAACTCCATAACATAAATATTCTTTATCTACAAAGTCTATATCGATACACCTGATCAAAATAGATTTTTTACACATTTTGGTAACGACTATTTGTTGATTATGATACTATTCATCGTCACGCAAAAACGTCTCCGGAGAATATCCGATCGACAATATTTTTTTAAGGAGGAATATATGAAACTGACAGACATGTTTTCACTGAAGGGAAAGGTTGCCCTGGTAACGGGCGGCGGCAGGGGCATCGGCAAGTTCATTGCCACGGGTCTCGCCGAAGCAGGCGCCGATATTATTCTGACCTCCCGGAAGTTGAAAAATCTTGAAGCAACGGCCGCTGAACTGGAAGCCAATCAGAAAGTAAAAGCCGCGGCCATTGCCTGCGACATGGCCAAAGAAGATACCGTGGAGGCCATGCTCAAAGAGGCCGTAGCGAAATTCGGCCACATCGACATTCTGGTGAACAACGCCGGGGCAACCTGGGGCGCTCCCACCCTGGATTTCCCCCTGGAAAAATGGGACCAGCTTTTCAATGTTAACGTTCGCGGCGTCTGGGTGCTCACCCAGAAAGTCGCCCGCATCATGAAGGAACAGGGGGGCGGCAACATCATTAATATTTCTTCTGTGATGGCGTTTCGCGGGTCACTCGAGGAAGCCCATCCGGCCCTTCCTTACAATTCTACCAAGGCGGCCATCAATCTGCTAACCATGAATCTCGCGGTGAAACTGGCGCCCTATAAAATCCGGGTCAATGCCATTGCGCCGGGCTTTTTCCACACGGACATGATGGCTTATATCGACAAGCCGGAATTTAAAGCGGTCCGCGAAGCGATCATTAATGAGATTCCTCTGCGCCGCGTCGGTGAAATCGATGACATGAAAGGCGTGGCCGTATTCCTCGCATCACCGGCATCGGGCTTCATGACCGGCCATATCATGGTTGTTGACGGCGGACAGATTGCCAAATAGAAAGCGCGATAAAGGAGAAATCGTGTCTGAATCTGCGCAAGCTGTCGTGCCGAAAGAATCGGCAACGGTTATTTTAGTCCGAAGCAATCAAACAAACGCCTGGGAAGTTTTTTTAGCCCGTCGCCATCGGAATTCGTCTTTTATGGCGGAGGCCTATGTTTTTCCAGGCGGCCAGGTGGCTGCCGCCGACACGGACGCGCAGCTAAATGGCCATATTTCAACACCGGATAACTTTAAACCGCAGGCGCTGCTTCAGGATGATCGTTTATCCCCGGAGATGGCGCAGAGTTTTTTTATCTGCGCCATCCGGGAAACTTTTGAAGAAGCAGGCGTGCTGATCGCACGGACATCCAGCGGACATTTCATCAACTTCGATTCGAATCAGGAAAATGAACGCTTCACCGCCTACCGGCGTGAGCTTAACGCCGGTACCCTGACGATCCATGACATTGCAGAGAAAGAAAGTTTACTGTTTCCTCTGGAGGCTTTGACCCCTTATGCCCACTGGATCACACCGGAAATTATACCGAAGCGATTCAGAACCTTCTTTTTTCTGGTGAAACTCCCGGAAGAACAAAAAACAACGACCGATTGCAGCGAGTTAACGGATAGCCTCTGGGCAACGCCAAAAGACATCCTGAAAATGCATTACGAAAAAGAGATTATGTTGATGCCGCCGACGTTGAAGACTCTGGACGAACTTACGGCCTACACAAATATTGACGCGCTGTTTGCAGCGGCGCGAGGCCGCGTTATTTATCCTGTCATGCCCCAGCCCGGAGACAAAATTTTAAAACTGCCTCACGATCCCGAATACAGCATCGAAAAATACAAACAACCGGCGCGGCCGGATGAACCGTCCCGCATCGTCATGACCGATGGCATCTGGCAGACGGGATTTTGCCAGAATAAATAAAGCCCATTAATCG
>JAKLES010000176.1 GCA_022711575.1 Deltaproteobacteria bacterium
GAACCCATCCAGAAGATGATTGATTCCTTCAAGCAAACCATAAACTCGCAATTGCTCAGCCCCGACAACTTGTCCTATGATCAGGTAATCGCCGAAACCAAGTGGGATTTAACCAATGCCGCGGAGGAATCACCACTGGGTAATATGATTGCTGATTCCATCCGCTGGTATGTCAATAAAGTCGATTCCGATCCAAGCGATCCATCAAGCCGTGTGATGGTTGCCGTCGAATCCAACGGCGTCATTCGCGATGATTTGATTGCCGGCCAAACCGGAAAGGTCACTGTGGGCGATTTATTCCGCACCGTTCCACTGGGCATCGGTGTGGACGGCACCATGGCCTATCCGCTCATCTCCTTTTATTTATACGGGCATGAATTGAAAAAGACGCTGGAAATCCTAACCAGTGTCAGGCCGCTCAAAGGTGATGATTATTTTCTGCAAATCTCCGGTCTGCGTTTTACTTACAATCCCCGCCGGATGATTTTCGACCGCGTGACCGACATTGAGATGGGCAGCGAAGAAGACGGTTACCGGCCGCTTGATTATCGTGCATCCAATAACCAACTATACCGGGTGGCCGCTAATATTTACAATGCTACCTTTTTAAAACTGGTGGGTCGTTTCACGTATTCCTTGCTGGACATTGTACCCAAAGATAAAAACGGCGCACCCATCGAAAATCTGTCTGCGGCTCTGATTGACGGAAATAAGGTTCAACCGGGTATTCAAGAGCTCAAAGAATGGCAGGGCGTCATTCAGTACGTCCGGTCTTTCCCGGATCTCAACGGCAACGGCCTTCCCGATATTCCCGAAAAATACAAAGGGAAACTCGGGCGCATTCTGGAAAAACCCAGTTTGAATCCCGGAAATCTTGTTTCAAGAGCAACAACACCAACGCTTGTCTTGCTGGCTGTTTTTGGCATTATCGTGTTGTTGATTGTTTTGATTTTTATAGTAATAAAAAATAGAAAAAAGCGTGAAATGGATAAAGGTTCAGGGTAAAAGTAGTCTTACCTTCGGCCCACAGTTTAGCAACCTAGGAGTTATTCATGAACAAGGAATTTATTGAAATCCGCTGGCACGGACGCGGCGGCCAGGGCGCCATCACAGCAGCCAAGATTGTGGCCGAGGCAGCCTTCACCTCCGGTTATGCGGGAGTTGTCATGGCGCCGACATTTGGAACGGAACGACGGGGTGCGCCGGTTATGACCTCCCTGAAGATATCGAGGGAAAAGATATATGATCTATCGCCCATCGAAACCCCTGATGTCGTGGTTGTTCTCGATCACCTGCTGCTCAAGGAAGCGGACGTAACATCCGGCCTCAAACCAGGCGGGATCATCATCTTGAACACACCCATGGCTTTCGAGTCCTATTCTTTTAAAGATTATCAGTTGGCCACCGCAGACATTACAGCCATTTCTGTTGAAGCAGGCCTTCCACACGGCATGGTCAATACCGGAATCATCGGGTCACTGGAAAAAGCGGCTGGTCTCTTGGGCATTGATATCCTGCTCAAAGGCATTGAAGAGGAATTTCGCACACGAAAGCCTGAAAAGAACTCAATGGCTGCCAGGATTGCCTATGAACGAACTGTGGCAGGAGGTTGAAAATGGGTACCAGAAATTACAGGAGGAAAACATCGCACAGTGAACACGGACCGGGAGACGGCGGCAGAACCGGTTCATGGCGGGTAGAACGGCCGGTGATCGATCAAAGTCTCTGCATCCCTTGCAAGAGAAATAAAGAAGCCTGCTTTATCTGCTGGCTGTTCTGTCCGGATGTTGTAATCTCACGGACAATACCGCCGAAGATCGACCTGGAATACTGCAAGGGCTGCGGCATCTGCGCTGAAGAGTGCCCCACCAAGGCCATCACGATGGTGGACGAAGCAAAGTTCTCGGATGAAGTAAAGGATAAGGAGTAGACGCCATGCATATTATCGAAAATGGAAACGTTGCCGCCGCGCTGGGCGTCAAACTTTGTCGCGCCGCCGTCATCGCCGCCTATCCTATCACACCGCAGACCCCTGTTACAGAAAGACTTTCCGAGTATGTGGAAGCAGGTGAGATGAAGGCTGAATACATTCATGTGGAAAGCGAACATTCCGCCCT
>JAKLES010000177.1 GCA_022711575.1 Deltaproteobacteria bacterium
ATCAACAAGCGATTGACAAACTCGATGCGAAGTCAAAAGCGATTGCCCTCTCTGTGCAAAGTCTGCTCAGACTGACTGACGAAGAGAAAGCCTTGGCGGCTCAAGTCAAGCTGACCCGATCTGAACTGGAGAAGTACGAGAAAGTTCAACTCTCCGGGGTGGGCGCGAAGTTGCGTGAAGCGGAGGCCATCGGTGATCTCAATGCGATTCGCCAAGCGGAGATTGAGAAGGCGAAGGTTCAACAATCCGTCGCCCAACAATCTCTCGCGCTGGAACAAACGATTCTCAGTGATAAACAAAAGCAACTGGCGATTGATGAACAACTCTATCAACAAAACGAGAAAGGTCGTCCCAAGACTCAAGAACGCATTAATAAGCTCAAGTTAGAAATTACGGCCCAAGAAGGGGTCATCGCACAAAAGCAAGCCGACATTGTGGTGACGTCGGCTCAAGCCGATGCTGTGGTTCGCGCAAATACTTTATTAGGTGATTCATTTCAGAAAGTCTATGACGAAGTGAATTCTGCTAATGAACGAATTAAAAAAGAAACCAATGCGGCTAATAGTGAAATCTATGCTTCGCTTGATCGGTTAAATGAAAATGTTGACCTCAATAAAGAGAAACTTTCATTAGCAAGGCAAGAGTATATTCTCTTTCGTTCGATGGGGGCAGACAAGAGTCAACTAGAAGAATCGTTAGACTTTATCAAGCTTGCCGAAGATGAATTAATAACCAGCACCCAGGAACTCAGGGTAAAGACGGCTACGATAACCGATCAGATTGCCAAGAATTGGGAGAACGCTAAAAAACGTATTACTGCAAATCTAAATGACCTTCCGAATAAACTTAAATCAGCTTATATTGCTGCATTCACTGCTGTGGGTTTATCCTATGAAGAAGTGATGGACGGGATGGACTTTGAAACCCGGCGACAGATTGATGCGTTTGGTGCATTAGGCGATCAGGCGAAGGTGACTTCGGGAGATCTTCAAAACGCCTTTACCAATATTCTCGCCAATGCGAATACTGTTGCCGAGCTGGATGAACTCGCCAGAACCCTGGAATCACTCGGAGCGAATGGGAAAGTCGCAGGCGATCAGGTCGCAGTCGGTCTCGCTGCGATTGATCTGAAAGCGGCGGAGTTGATTAACAGTCTCGATCCTGTTCAACAATCCCTAGAGAAGTTGGGTGTCGGTGTCCCTGAACGTCTTGAGGCCATCGCCCAACAAAACGAAGTGCTTTACGCCGTCATCAAGAAGTCGAAAGCGCCGATTGATGAAGTAGATAAAGCCTTTCTCAAGTATGCAGAATCGCAACTGCTGGCGGCAGAACATGGGGCAAAGATTGATGCGGCAGCACTCAAAAATGAAGCCTCCACTCGTGGATTGAGTGCGGCCTTCGCTGAGTTGCAGAGAAAGTTGGCGGAGACCGATCCTGAGATTGCAGCACTCGTGGAGGCGATGGATCGCTATAACACGATGGTTCAGCGCACCAACGCTTTGAATGAACAACAGCGGGAGGTGAATAACCAAGTCATCGAATCGCAGAAAGGCATTGCGGAGATCATCGGCGACAAGAACAAGGTCGCCCAAGAAGAAGCCAAGTTGGCCGCCCAAGCGGTACAGGACTCCATTCAGCGCATTAACGATCTTGAAGAAGAGAAAGATGCGATTGATGGTTTGATTAAAAAACTGATCGAGAAACAGCAAGCCGAAGGGTTGAATCCCAAAGAAACCGATTCCCTGCAACAGTATCAGGATGAAGCGCAGGCCAGGCAGTTGGTGATTGATAAAGTCAACGAAGAGTTGTTACTCAAACAGAAACTTGCGGAACAAGCTGCGATTGAAGCCACACTGGGTAATGATGCACGTACTGCCGAAGCCGCAGCGAACGCCATCACTATCAAAGTCGCGGCGATGGAAAAAGAACTGGAGATGACTCTCAAGCTCCAGCAGCAGAAGGTCACGGATGAACAGCAAGACTTGGATTTGCTGGAGACGGACAAGGAACTGTTAGGGGTTGCGAAGGAAGGCTTAGAAGCGGAATTAGCAAAAGCTGTCGCTGAAAAGGATGTCGATGAGCAGAACGAGATTCGTCT
>JAKLES010000178.1 GCA_022711575.1 Deltaproteobacteria bacterium
ATGCCGATGTTGTCAAATCCCACCTGCCGCGCATCCTCGACTGCCGCTATGGATTCCTCATCTGAATGCCTGCGTCCAAGGAATTTCAAAAGTGAATCGTCAAAAGATTGGATGCCGATGTTCAGGCGATTAATTCCCAGTTTGCGAAGGGCTTGAAAATATTCTATCGATACATCGCCGGGGTTCACTTCAATCGTTATCTCCGCATGCTTGTCGATATTAAAAATGTCGTTTGCCGATTTCAAAATATAATCAATTTGCTGAATGGAGAGCAGGGAAGGGGTTCCGCCGCCGATATAGATTGTATCAAAAGATGGAAATGATTTTTTATAAAAGGCCATTTCCTGCGAAATGGTTTTTACGAATTCAGGAACAAGATGGATGGACGAGATGGAGTAAAAGCTGCAATATCCGCATTTGCTCAAACAGAAGGGGATGTGGATGTAAAGGCCTGCCGGATTCTTTTTCATATCAGTCGTTGTCGGATTTCAGGACGGCCAGGAACGCGCTTTGCGGAATACTGACAGAGCCGATCATCTTCATCCGCTTCTTACCTTCTTTCTGCTTCTCCAGAAGTTTTCTTTTGCGGGTGATGTCACCGCCGTAGCATTTGGCCGTAACGTCTTTGCGGAAGGCGCTAATCGTGCTGCGGGCAATGATTTCTCCGCCAATAGCGCCCTGAATGGCGATCTTATACATCTGGCGTGGAATTTCATCCTTGAGACGGTCGCAGGCCAAAAGGGCACGGGCGCGGGCGCGTTCACGATGAACAATCTGCGAAAGCGCATCAACCTTCTCGCTGTTCACCAGGATATCCATGAGAACCAGATTGCTTTCCCGGTAATCAATCATATCGTAATCAAAAGAGCCGTAACCCTGTGTGACGGATTTGAAGCGGTCATAGAAATCAAAAATGACTTCGGCCAACGGCATTTCATAGGATAACTCGACACGTCCGGGGCCTGTGTAAGTCATATTGGAATTCACACCGCGTTTTTCCATGCAGAGTTTCATGACCGAACCCAGATAACGTTCCGGAAGCATCATTGCTGCGCGGATGTAAGGCTCTTCTCCTTTGGTGATTTCCGCCGGATCGGGATAGTGTGCGGGATTATCAACGTACAACACTTTGCCATCCTTGAGCGTGAAGCGATAGCGGACGCTGGGAACCGATAGGATGATTGAGAGGTCGAATTCTCTTTCCAATCTTTCCTGTACGATATCCAAATGAAGCAGGCCTAAAAAGCCGCAGCGGAAACCTTGACCGAGAGCGGCTGATGAATCTTTTTCATAAATAAATGACGCGTCGTTGAGTTTGTACTTTTCCAGCGAATCGGCCAGGTCCTGATAATCATCGGACGCGATGGGATAAATCGATGCAAAGACGACCGGCTTGACTTCTTTAAAGCCAGGCAGGGGCTTGCTGCAAGGTTTGTCCTGCAGGGTAATTGTGTCGCCCGTGCGCACATCAGCAACGGTTTTGACGCCGGCGATGATATAACCCACATTGCCTGCGGAAAGTTTTTCACGTTTGGTTCGTGTTAAAAGAAAGTGGCCCACTTCTTCAACTTTATACGTGGTGCCGTTGGACATGAATTTGATAATGTCGCCCGCTTTAACGCTTCCTTCAAAAACGCGGCAGTGAATGATTGTGCCCCGGAAGGAGTCATACTTGGCGTCGAAAATCAAAGCGGCCAGGGGATTGGTGGCATCACCGATTGGCGGTGGAATGCGTTCAACAATGGCTTCCAGGATTTCTTCAATGCCGATGCCTTCCTTGGCGGAACATTTAATATGCGTATCCGGATCGAGTCCCAATTCCGAATCTATTTCTTCGAGAACACGGTCAATATCAGCGGACGGCAGATCAATTTTATTGATAATCGGAATGATCGCGAGATTGTGTTCCATCGCAAGATACAAATTGGCTAAGGTTTGCGCTTGTACGCCCTGAGCGGCATCAATCAGCAGCAGAACGCCTTCGCAAGAGGCTAGTGACCGGGAGACTTCATAAGAAAAGTCAACATGTCCCGGCGTGTCGATCAGATTCAAAATGTATGCTTTCCCATCCTTGGCATGATAGGGCAG
>JAKLES010000179.1 GCA_022711575.1 Deltaproteobacteria bacterium
TCGTGCGCACCTTTCCCCGCCGAATAGATCATCGTGATCAGCGGCCCGTATGTGATGTAAAGTGCGGCCACCATCGAATTTCTTCCGCTATCAAAAATGGATTTGTTGTGGATGCCGATGATCGTGCCAATGGCCAGATTGGTGTCCACCAGTGAAGAGCCGTCGAGCGGGTCGGCGGTGACAATATATTTCTCCTGGCCCTTGCCGATGGCGACGATGTCGTCCAACTCTTCAGAGGCGTAATGGCTCACAAATCCAGAGTTTTGTAATTTATTTTTCAGGATGTCGTCGGTGACACGATCCAACGCCAGTTGTTCTTCACCGTAAATATTTTTAAAACCGGCCAACTTGCGGTTGGATTCATGAATTTTGGCGGAGATGTACTTACCAACCACGGCAATCTGCCAGATCAGCCGTCGCAATTCCACTTCGATGCCATCCATCCACATGTGGCGTCTCAAATCAACGATGTTCTTGGTGTAATCATTTATGCCTTCACCCATAGCTTCTCCTCACGTTTTTCTCTTAACCCATATATTTCAATATAATACCGGTTCCATCCAATAAAGAACAATGTTTCATTGGTGAAGCCTTAAAATTTGTCATAGAATATTAATCAAATATCCATGACCTTTACAAGAAATATTTACAGCAACCACCCGTAGCCCATTCCGGCAATGGTCGAAAGAACCACCACGATGGAGCAGTAAACGGCAGTCTTCTTGATTCCCATGATGCTCGCGATAGCAATCATACTGGGAAGTGACAAAGCAGGGCCAGCCAGAAGCATAGCCAAAGCCGGGCCTTGCCCCATACCAGCGCCGATCAGACCCTGCAAAATGGGCACTTCTGTGAGTGTGGCAAAATACATCAGTGCGCCGACAATCGAGGCAAAGAAATTAGCCCACAATGAATTGCCGCCGACCAACGCCTGGATATAATGTTCGGGAATCAGCGCCGGATGGCCGGGACGTCCCAGAAGAAATCCCGCAACCAACACGCCACCCAGTAAAAGCGGCAGGATCTGCTTGGAAAATCCCCAGGTGGCCTCCACCCAGCCCTTCAGCTCCTCTTTGACAAACCATTTCTTGAGCATGATGGCTAAAACAATGATCAGGACTGCGGTCAAATACCACTTGGCGCTGAAGATCAATCTCCAGAGACCGCCGTCAGTTTCCGTTGGTCTGGCAAAAGAGGCAAAGATCAGAATCAGCGCCATGGTCAGCATGTAAAGCGCATCCTGCCACAATGCCCTTGCCTTTCCATCTTCTTCCGGCAGAAAGAGTTCTCCGGTTTGTCTCTGGGCGTCGTCCTTTCGAAAGATAAACGCCATCAGCAAACCCGTAATCACAGCAAACGAAATGGCGCCGACAGCACGGGCAAGCCCCATCTGCCAACCCAACACTTTGGCGGTCAGGATAATGGCCAGCACATTGATGGCCGGGCCGGAATAAAGGAACGCAGTGGCCGGGCCGATTCCGGCGCCGCGTGAATAAATGCCTGCGAACAGGGGCAGCACTGTACAGGAACAAACGGCTAGTACTGTCCCAGATATGGAAGCAACCGAATAGGACAAAATTTTATTGGCGGTTGCGCCAAAATATTTCAGCACCGCCGCCTGAGAAACAAAGACGGTAATTGCTCCGGCGATAAAAAATGCCGGAATCAGGCAAGTGAGCACATGCTGGCGGGCATACTCCTGAAGCATCATAAAGGCTTCCAGACCGGATTGCCGAATAAGCGTTGATTCCCAGGAAATAAAATAAGCACCCAGGAATATCGCAATAATGAATAAAAACTTCTGCCATTCTTTCATCGTGGCCATCCTTTTCGGCTATGTTCGTCGCTTAAACTATTTTCTTCCAGCCTTCAGCATGGCTTTCAGCTGCATCAGTCCGTCCCATATTTCGACATCACCGACATATTTCTTTTCGCCAGCCAGTGGATATCGGATAACGCAGGTCGGCGTCTGATCCACTTTCTTTTCTTTGATGAGAGCACTCAAGAGCGGGAAAATGGCTTTTTCATCCATGGCTTTCCAGAATATTTTCTTTTCTTTCAAATAAGCAATCAGAGCATC
>JAKLES010000018.1 GCA_022711575.1 Deltaproteobacteria bacterium
TTTTCTTTAGCTTCCAGTGCCTGATGCAGTCCGTCGCTGTAACGTCTGCCCGGCATGACCCGTCCGGTAAATTCATCAACGATAATCACCTGACCGTCTTTTACCAGATAATCCACATCGCGTTTAAATAATGTGTGAGCCCGCAAGGCCTGATTCACATGATGAACGATTTCAATATTTCGCGGCTCATAAAGATTCTGAACATTTAAATACTTTTCAACATTGGACACGCCTTCTTCAGTCAAAACAACGGTCTTACTTTTCTCTTCAATGGTGTAATCCTTATCCTGCTTTAAGCGCGGAATGATCTGGTTGATTTTATAATACTTATCCGTCGATTCTTCCGATGCCCCGGAAATAATGAGCGGTGTGCGGGCTTCATCAATCAGAATACTATCGACTTCATCGACGATCGCGAAATTGAATTCGCGCTGTACGTAATCTTCAAGACTGAATTTCATGTTATCGCGAAGATAATCAAATCCGAATTCATTATTGGTGCCATAAGTAATATCCGCCCCATAAGCCTTCCGGCGTTCGTCGTCATCCATGCCATGCACGATGACACCAACCGTTAATCCCAGAAAATGATAAATCGGGCTCATCCATTCCGCATCGCGTTTTGCCAGATAATCATTAACCGTAACAACATGGCAACCCTTGCCTTCCAGAGCGTTCAAATATAACGGCATCGTCGCGGCAAGCGTTTTGCCCTCTCCGGTCTTCATTTCTGCTATTTTGCCTTCATGCAAAACAACACCGCCAATAACCTGCACATCAAAAGGACGCATCATTAAAGTCCGACGTGACGCTTCTCTTGCTACCGCAAATGCCTCTGAAAGGATATCATCGAGCGTTAACCCATTTTTAAGCTTTTCCTTAAAATAAGGCGTCTTTTCTTTTAATTGCGAATCACTTAGCAACATCAGTTCTGTTTCAAAACCGTTAACTTCGTTTAACAGAATAGATAATCGTTTTAATTCTCTATCATTTTTTGTTCCTACTATTTTTTTGAGAATTGCATCCAGCATTTGTCACCTTCAAAAAAAAACCGGTACTTTTACCGGTAGATTTTAACACATTTAATCATTTAATAAAAACCAATATTTATTGGGGAAATAATTTACCCAAATATTTTAGCCCTTTCGTTAGACGCCTGGGATTGATGTTTTGGAATATTAATTCAGACCCATTAATTATTTCAAGTATTTTCTTGGATTAACCGGAACATCATTTACATAGACACTATAATGGAGATGCGCTCCTGTACTCCGACCGGTATCTCCGACATATCCAATCAAGTCACCTCTTTTGACCCGAAGTCCTTGTTTTACAGTTGACTTTGCTAGATGAGCATAACTGGAGGAAACACCATACCCATGATGAATCCTGACAATATTACCCTCATCCAAACGATGGGCAACTTCAACAACAAAACCGTCCGCCGGGGCAACGACCTCTTTTTCCATTCTTGTTGCAATGTCTAAGCCTTTATGAAATTCAACGCCCTTCTCGAAGGGATTGTCCCGTGAACCAAACTCTGAGGTTACCCAACCTCTGACCGGCCAGATGGAAGGCGTAGCCGCTAAAAGTGACTTCTGCTCCTGAAGAAATCTTAAAAGTTCGTTAAAGCTCAATTCTCTTTCATTGGCATTCTCATTTAACTGGCTTATACTTTTATGCATACTGGAAACAAGTGTTTCCTGATCCCGGTTTATCAATTCTTTTAACCGAACCTGCCCGCTGTTTGAACCCCCGATACCTAATGGGATTTTTTTATCCCGTCCTACCTGATTAGCTGCTAATATTCTTAACTTTTTATCAAATTGTTTAAATTCTTCCATGCGGTCGGCAAATTCATCAACTTTTACGGCTAAATTAATTATCTCTTTTGATTGTTGGGCCGTCTGCTGTCTGAGACGTGAGAGTTCTGCACGATCCCTTTTAATACTTGCGTAGTCATAAACCACGTAGAGAGTTAAAAGAACTGCCAGGATTGAACCGATAAAAAGACCACGAACTAGATTACTTGAAAGAGAAATTTTAGTCACCGCGCTCTTTCTGCGTGGTATAATCATGAGCGTAAAGAAATTATCAGACATCATCCCCCAGTGAACTAACAAATTTTAAGCCGCATAAGTTGGCGATAGCTAACATAGGAGAAAATCAAAGTCAAGCATAAGTCACTAATATTGGTATCGTCAACCAACATCCATCTTGCATAAATATTTCCATTTTTGTTATTAATATCATCATGTTTTCTACACGGCGAAAGGGGAATGCCTGCCTGGCAGCAACTCCATTTTAATTCCTTCAAAGCTCCGCAGACCGGATGATATTTTCGGGACATGAAGTGCATCATGGATAAAAATGTTTTCGCCCACTTACAGCAGTTAGTCAAGATGGCACACCGAAAGCTGGTAGAAACCTATTTTGCCACGTGTGATGTTTTGCTTGTGCAAAATCATCGATACATGATAGTTTTTTAAAAAATCTTTTTGATACCGATATGAATAAAATTATCAACCGTTACATATTTCGGGAAATTGCTGTCCCTTTTATCATCATCCTTTTCGTCTTGACCTTCGTACTGCTGCTGGGAAAGATTCTTCAAATTATGGATTTGATGGTCAATAAAGGCGTCAGTATTATATCCGTATCCCATATGATTATCCTCATTATGCCTTCGCTAATGATGTTTACGATCCCTGTCGCTCTTTTAGTTTCTATCCTCATTGCCATGGGCAGGTTTTCGGCAGACAATGAAATAACCGCGCTCAAAGCATCGGGCGTGAGCTTGCTTCAGCTTTATTATCCGGTGGCCATCGTATCGCTGCTCGCTTTTATTTTTACCATTGTTATAGGGTATTTCCTTGTGCCTCAGAGTAATTTCGCGACCAAGAGACTCCTTTTCGAAGTGGCTTCACAAAACGCCAGCATTGGGATCAAAGAAAAGGTGTTTAACGCCGATTTTAACGGACTTCTCGTTTACGCCGATAAAATTCCAATAGATGGTGAATATATGGAAGGTGTTATGATTTCAGACAGTCGTGTCATCAATGAACAAAACACCATCTTCGCTAAGAAGGCTTTTCTGGTTGCCGATCCGAAATTGATGATTGTTAAACTGCGGATGGAAAACGGCTCGATTCATACCGTGAGTTCTAATTTAAAAAACTACCGGAAAGTTGATTTTAAAAGCTACGATATCAATCTGGACCTCTCCACAACGCTGGCTGCTTTTAACGATGAATCTAAAGACACGAATGAAATGACCATGACGGAACTTCTGGAGAAGATGAAAACGCCCGGACTGAAAGGCACAGCAGTTCGCGAACTGGCTATGGAAGTTCATAAAAAATTTTCCATTCCGTTATCCTGCATCTTCTTCGGCCTGCTGGCCCTGCCTTTAGGCATCAAAAGCCACCGGGCGGTAAAATCCCGTGGCTTTGCCGTCGGCATCCTGATTGTCACCGCTTATTACCTCTTACGAATAGGTGGTGAAGCACTGGTGGAAACCGGGCGTTTGTCTCCGGTTGTTGGTGTCTGGACACCCAATCTTATATTCGCTTTTCTCGGCATCTACCTTTTTTATATGGCAAACAAAGAAGTTTCTCTTTTCCGGATGGCTTATGTTTACCTTTGGCAAAAAAGTTAAAAACTTGAGGATGGACCATTGAAATTACTGGATCGATATCTTCTGAAAACATTCTTAAGTTTTTTCGTTATTACGTGCGTATCGTTTATCGGCCTTTATCTGATCGTTGATTTTTTCCAAAGATTTCGGATGTTCTTGAGTAATGATGCAACAGCCTGGCAAATGGCATCTTATTTTTTATACTCTATTCCCCTCATCATTTCACTTGTCCTGCCAGCCGCTATTCTTTTGGCTTCCTTGCTCACGTACAGCTCTCTTTCTAAATTCAGCGAAATCACAGCCATGAAAGCCAACGGGATCAGCCTTTACCGTATTTCACTCCCGGCCTTAGGTGTAGCGGCAATTTTATCGATATTCTTGTTTTTTTTCAGCGAGTTGGTCGCTCCATTCTCGATCCAGAAAACAAAACATATTGTGAAAGTGGACGTACAGAAACAAAAAAACCTTGGCGTTTTCAAGCAAAATGAAATCTGGTATCGGAGTCATAATGCCATTTATAATTTTAAAATGTTTGATGTCGAAAAAAATATTTTACGAGGCATAACAATCAATCATCTGCATCCCGATTTTACGCTAAAAACGCGAATTGATGCCGAAAGGGCTGAATGGCAAAATAACTCATGGGTATTTTTTAATTTGCTTGTCACAACCTTTGATCAAAATCAGGTACCATTTCTGGAATGGTCCAACAAGAAAGTAATTGACATGCCAGAAAAACCGGATGACTTTAAAATCATCCAAAAAGACGCGGAAAAAATGGGTTACTTTGAATTAAATAAATACATAAAAAAGATTCGTTCGGAAGGCTATGATATTTCAAGATACCTTGTTGATTTATATGGAAAGATTGCCTACCCCTTTGTTACATTTATCCTTGTTATAATCGGTATGTCTTTTTCTTTGCGCTCGGAGCGAAGCGGCGGCGTCATGCAGAGCGTAGGCATTGGAATATTTATCGGGTTCTCTTACTGGATTGTCCACGCATTCAGCATGTCTCTGGGAAAGTCAGGAATGCTTCCGGCCTTCCTGGCAGCATGGGCATCCAATCTATTGTTCGGTGGTATCGCTGCTTATCTTTTCTATCGCTTGAGAACCTGATAAAGAGGAACGCACCCCCCTCACTTCTAGTTGGAGGATGCATTGATCAGAAAAATGTTAATATCTGTAATATTCCGGTTTAAACGGTCCTTCCACCGGTACGCCTAGATACTCGGCCTGCTTCTTCGTCAGCTTTGAAATTCTGGCATCCAGTCTGGACAAATGCAGCAGAGCAACTTCTTCGTCCAGTTTCTTGGGCAGCGTATAAACGCCAACATCATACTTCTTGGTGGCCAACTCAATCTGCGCCAGCGTCTGATTTGTGAAACTGTTGCTCATGACAAAGCTCGGATGGCCTGTGGCGCAACCCAGATTGACCAAGCGTCCCTCAGCCAGAACGAGAATCGAACGGCCCGATTTCAACGTCCACTTATCCACCTGCGGCTTGATGTTCTCTTTGCGGCAGACCTTGCTCGTTTCGAGGTAATGCATATCGATTTCGCTGTCGAAATGACCGATATTGCAAACAATGGCTTCATCCTTCATCATTTCCATGTGCTTGCCGGTAATAACATCGCAGCAGCCCGTCGCCGTCACAAATATATCCGCAATGGGCGCGACCTCTTCGAGGGTTTTGACTTCATAACCTTCCATCGCCGCCTGCAGAGCGCAGATGGGATCAATTTCCGTTACCACCACGCGGGCGCCGAATCCCCGCATCGACTGGGCGCTGCCCTTCCCCACATCACCATAGCCGCAGACAACAACCATTTTGCCGGCAATCATAATGTCCGTCGCCCTTTTAATGCCGTCCGCCAGAGATTCACGACAACCGTATAGATTATCAAATTTTGATTTCGTAACGGAATCATTCACGTTGATGGCCGGAAACAAAAGCTCGCCACCCGCCTGCATCTGATAGAGACGATGGACACCCGTGGTTGTTTCTTCCGACACGCCCCGGATTCCGGCTGCAACTTTCTGCCAACGTTTAGGATTCTTTTTATACGATTGCTCCAGGCGCGAAACAATAATTGCAAATTCTTTATTATCAACTTTTTGTTTGAGCAATTGCGGATTTTTTTCAATTTTGACGCCGTGGTGAATAAATAAGGTGGCATCGCCTCCGTCATCCACGATCAAATCAGGCCCCGACCCATCCGGCCAGGTTAATGCCTGTTCCGTACACCACCAGTATTCTTCCAATGTCTCGCCCTTCCAGGCAAAGACCTTCGCACTACCTGCTTTGGCAATGGCTGCCGCCGCGTGATCCTGGGTGGAAAAAATATTACAGGATGCCCAACGGAGATCAGCGCCCAGTTCTTTCAGCGTTTCAATCAGCATGGCCGTCTGGATGGTCATGTGCAAACTGCCCATGATCTTCAAACCCGCAAGCGGCTTTTTGCGTCCGTATTTTTTGCGCACCGCCATCAAACCGGGCATTTCGTTCTTGGCCAGATCCATCTCTTTTCTTCCCCAGGCAGCCAGCGACAAATCCGCAACTTTATATTTCAAATTTTTATCAATTTCCTGAAAGGCCATTTTCTTCCTCCGACTATTTTTCTCAGAATTGTTTAATCAATCGCGGACTCTGTTAACATACTCATCAGGTCAGTTCAATATCTTTATTCTTAAACATCGGTAAATCATTGGCTACTGCCTTGGTGTTGCTTTGATCATCATTACTTTCGTTACGCATAGAATTTAGATCTTTTTTATATTTAAGCCAACTTACAATTTTTTAAAATACCTTTTAATTTTAGCGGCCATCAGCTTACGACGCTCTTCCAGAAAACCTGGATAATCATCAGCCAGTCCATCAAAGATGTCTTCCGGAATACAATGCACTTTGAGATTGTCTTTTAGTTCGTCGATATCAGTAATGCCGCCGTACTTCTTTTTACTGCCATGACATTGCTCTTTGAGTTCTGCAAAATAAGTTTTGGGTGGTTTTGCACCAATGGCTATATTGATCTCACTTTGCGTTAATGCAAAGTTTGCTATCTGGTTGTATTGCCCTCTGCTTAAACCTTGATCTTTAAGATATTTACGCGGAAACAAATGATGCACATCAGTACGATTGAGAAGCAAATCCGATACACCAATATCACGAGATAAAAATCCCTTATCGTTAAGTTTTGCTTGTGCAGCTTTATAAACAAGAAAATAAGGGCTAATGCTTGACGATGTTTCCATATTTTGAGGCAAAAGAGCCGACCAGAAGCTATCAGAAAGTTCAGCATCCACAACAGCATTAGCATACGCGATAACACCTCGCGCTTCTATCTGTCGAATATCCAAGTCAAATACAGACTCTGGCGTCCCCGCATAACGTCCTGTTAACATGGACATTACAAACCACCGACGAACAATTTGTTCAATGTCAGAAGCCGGCACACCTTCGGCTCGCGCACGTAAATATAAAATATATGCGAAGTTGACCGAGTTCTGTCCGCCAATCAGATCTCTTGTTATGAAACCCGCCGAACGCAGAATCATCATTAGACGATCAAAGTGTGTCTTATTCATGTAATTCAAAATACCTTTTTTGAGTCTTGCAAAAGACTGTTCGGCAACAGCTTCTTCATATTGTTTCGTTTCAAAATTACGTCCTGAAAGTAAGGCCACCAAATCCTGTAACCGACCACGCCCGAATTCTGATGTAAAAGCAACGCGCAGCATGTCCGTATAGGAAGGATCATATAAATCGTCGTTTACATCTTTAAGCCAAGCCATCTTCGGGAAAAATTCAGACGAAGCAAACACAGAGTCGCCCTTTTTAATTCGTTCATAGAAATCCGGCGCAACAGCTAGATGACAGAAATAATCAATCGCTTTTCTCAGATTGTTGCCACCGTATGTTTCGTTGGCTGCTATTTTTGACATCGCAAAATCTGCCTGACTGAGTTCAGCACCAGCAGAATTTACACGGATGAATATTTCAGTAACAGTTTCAATGTCCAAATCATCTGCAAGTTCAATAACGCCAACATGGTTATTAATAATTTTACGCAATCTTTCTAGCGAACCAAAAAGCGTATCTTCATCTACACCTTCGTTTTTAGAAGCATAGGCTTTTGTCACTTTAAGCAATTTTGAATCCGGAGCGAACAATTCTGCTACATCTGCAATCCATGACGAATCTTTTTGAATAGCAGGATTGGAAACTTCGAATTGTTCTTTTACCGGATTGAATGCAATGCGGATGCGCACTGTGTCATAATCTTTTGTTAATACTTCACGTCCAAGCAAAGCTGCCATCAGCGCTGTAATACGTTGCTGACCATCTATTAAAATGCGTTTACCTAATGAAGATGTGCCGTCTTTAAGTTTAACCGTTGGATTTCGCCAAACAATAAGATAACCGATAGGATAACCTTGATAAAGCGAATCAAGAAGATTGCGCACTTTTGTAGCATCCCAAACAAATGGTCGCTGTATTTCGGGAATGGCAATCTCACCTGATTTTACCCATGTCAATAAAGTTTCAATCGGATGCGGTGTAACTGAATAACGTTGCGTTGTCATGCGAGTATCCTTTTATAATTAGATAAGATAAATCTTTTTAATTTAGCTTTTTTGCTTTTGGTTTATTTCTCTCCCACACATCGTCCATATCTAATTCCTTTATGCCCTTCTTCACACTGGCCAATGCTTTCTGGCTATATCGTTTGTATTTCTGCGAATTGATTACTATGAGTTTATAGCAATCGGGATCATTCTGAAGTTTTAGTTCTTTTATCAACGCAACCATACGAACAACACTAAGGCCGGATTTTTCCGAAAGATCTTTTGCGCTAAGATTGTAAAAATCCAATTCATTAACTCGCCGGATGGCCACAACCGCTGCACCGGCTGTGCCTTCGGGCACAATTATAATTGGTGTTGCATCGTTGTCTTTTGTTATTCTTAAATCCAGAGATGGGCCGTAGCCATTTGCCGTAAATCTCAAAGTTGAAACAGATGGAAACACTGAGCCAAAAGGCAAGTTTTGTTTTATTTGCACCAGCATATGTTTGAGTTCTTTTTCTGATGGTTGTTCATCTATACCTTTTACCGCGTTTTCAAATATTGCCAGTGAACGCAATTTTTGCTTCGCTTCTATTAACTTCCTACTCTTTGGTGAAAGAAGTTTCTTAATTTCCGTTATTTCATTATCAAACAGTGCACTTATTTCTAAAGGTGGAATAGTAGATAATGGCAAGACGCGCTCTGGCAACTTTGCACGCAAGTCTATTCGGAACACTTCATTTGTTATGTCTCGAAATAATGTCAACCCAGCCTGACAATGAAAATATAATTGTTGTTCAGATACTTTCACAACATAATGCTGCGCAGCATCACGTAAAGAATTCAGAGTCTGAAGAACCAAAACCTGTTCTTCACTGAGAAACTTCACTTTAGCATCCGAAAGACACTTTCTGATGCATGACGACATGCCAATTGTTTCAGATTTTCCATCCTGAAGAATCTTTCCACGACGCTCAACAATTGAAGCCTTCAGGCGCATTTCAAAAGCATGATCCATAAAAATCAGCACACCGTGAACTCGTCCGTTATCATTGGGGCGATTGAATAATTCAATACTAATGGTCAATGAATCAACTGCTTTTTGAAATAAATGTTTTGCTTCTTTTCTCATAATTTGCTTTCAAACGCCTCGCGTAAAACTGATTGCATAAGTCTTGCTGAGTAATCTTTGCGTTCGGCGACTTGTTTTTCCAAATCGTCAATCATAGCCATAAGTATCGCCACACGCTCGACAATGGCTTGTTGCTCGGCAATTGATGGTAGTGGTACAGTATGTGCAACAATATCTTTTACATTAACATGTGGCGCTGCAGAACCCATAGTTTTGCCAACAATTTGATCAAATGTTTGTGGTGCATTAAATAGCATAGCGATAAAAAATGATGTTGTCTGTTCAAAAAATCTAAGCAACATAAGTCTCTGACCAAGACAAACATCTTTATCTGTGGAAATAATGCCTGCAACTCCTAAACGGCCACCTTCACGAATATACACTAGATCATTCTTCCGAGGCTTTAATCTTTTTATCCTGTACACATATTCATCTTCACATACAAATGACAAATCACTCAGATCTAAACTATTCGGTACTATGTTTTGAGATCTAAGACAAATTTTCCCTTTATCAATATATTTCGGTGTGGCATGAGGACAATCAACATATTGCATAATTGTCTCTGCAATACGACACCACACCCAACCATCCGGCAAATCAAAAGGCTTTTCATTATCTGAAATTGGTGGAAGCGGTTTTTCTTTTTTCATTTTTCCTTCTTTTATTAACCGGTCTTTTTCTGCTTTTATTTTTTCGAGTAACTTTGAAGCGTGATTTCCACCGCTGATTAATTTATGATTATTCTTTCTCCATTCGGCAGTTAATTTACCTTCAATTGCTTCCTGTAATAACTGCTGACGTATTTTTTTTAAATAGGCCTGTTGGCGGTCTATCTCTCCACTCAGTTCGATCATTTCATTTTCAATTTTGTTGAAGAATGAAACGATTTCTTTTTGCTCGTCAACATTCGGCAAATTTATTTCAAGAGGCAGAAAATGTTTAGGTTTGATTTCCGTTTTTATTCCACCTTTGACTTGCTCTTTAAGTATCTGTATAAAAAATTGACTTTTTACAAACCGTTTAAAGTATTCGATATCAATCTGTGTCTCATCAAAAATATAAGATGAATAATGAATAGTAGCAGCTATGGGTTCATCACCATGATAAACAGCCAATGCACCTTTCGAAACATTAATTCCAGATATAACAAGGTCGCCTGGTTCAACAATAATCATATCCGTTTTTGAATTTTTGTCAGACAGATGTATTTCACCGGAAAAATCAATTTTATTTAATCGCTTCAAACGTTGCACGGCTTTATCAGTAGGATCATATCTTCCATCCCGTTCTTTTAAAAACTTGCCGATTTTAGTTGCGTGCCATTTAGTCATTTTTTAGCTCGGCTTTGAGTATTTCAATTAATTTATCGCTCTTTTTAAAAGAATCATGAAGCATTGAAAGCAGTTCTGCGCTTGTATACGGATGCTCAACTTCTGGTGTATGTGGATTTTTAATGTCAAGGCTATAACTATTTTCAATGATTGTATCTATTGATACTTTCCAAACTTGTTCGTTTTCTTCGCGGTTCTTCCACCACTTTTTAAGAGAATCAAATTCCTTTTTCTGAATCGGCTTTGTTTTGCTGTAGGCTTTCACACCTTCAGGAAGTTTATGCTCCCAATACCAGATTTCTTTTGTTGGTTTGCCTTTTTCAAAGAAAAGCAGATTTGTCGCAACGCTGGCGTAGGGTTGAAACACAGAGTTAGGCAGCCGAACAACTGTATGGAGATTGCAATTCTCAAGGAAGTGTTGACGTATACGTTGTTTTACTCCATCGCCTGTGAGTGAACCATCCGGTAGAACAATACCGGCGCGGCCACCATCTTTGAGATAACGCACCATCAACATCAAAAAGAGATCTGCACTTTCTGAGGTTCTGAAATTCACAGGAAAGTTCGTTTCCACTTTATCGGCAACGGATGCGCCAAATGGCGGATTTGCCAGAATCACGTCAACCCTGTCTTTTTGTCCGATGGATGTATATTCCCGATTCAAGCTGTCGGTATAATCAACATTCGGCACTTCGATATCATGAAGAATCAAATTGGTAACGCAAAGCATGAAAGGAAGCGGTTTTAATTCCATGCCATGAATCGTCTTTTCCAATTCCTTCAGATCATCAACACCTTTGACATCCTGTTTCTTTATATTTTCAATGGCACTGGTCAAAAAGCCGCCTGTACCGCAGGCGGGATCAAGAACTTTTTCGCCCAATCGGGGATTAACCATTTCAGTGATAAATTCCGTCAAGGCACGCGGTGTATAGAATTCTCCGTAGTTGCCCGCGCTTTGCAGGTCGCGTAAAATTGTTTCGTAGATATCGCCGAAAACATGACGGTCTTCCGAGCTGTTGAAATCAATCTTATTTAATTCATTGAGCACCTGACGGATGATCGTGCCGTTTTTCATGTAGTTGTTTGTACCTTCAAATATCTCACGGATAATCAACGCCCGTTTGTTGCCGACACTTACATCAATATTTTTAAGTTTGGGAATCAATGTATCATCAACAAATTTCTTTAATTCTTCGCCGGTCATCCCTTCATCATCACCAGCCCATTTGCGCCACTGCAGGTAACTGGGTATCGGCGATTTATAGGAATCATTAATCAGTTTAAGTTCTTTGTCTTTGTCGTCTAGTATTTTCAGACTAATCAGCCAGCCCAATTGTTCAATGCGCTGTGCATCGCCGGAAACGCCGGGGTCTTTGCGCATGATATTTTGAAGTGTTTTAATAATGTTACCGATATTTTTCATCGTTCATCCTTAAGCTGCTGCGTAGAGTTCATGTTCAAGTTCTTCAATAACATTTAAATATTTATCCCTGCCGCCGAATATCTGGATGATTTCCGCCGGAGTGCCGATCTTATTAAAAGGTTCAATACGCAATACGGAAAGGTCTTCGATATTTTCAATTCCTTCATCAGCATATTTATCCAGAAGCGCATCAATAATCAGGCGAGCTTTTTCACCATATTTTGTAAAGTAATTTCTTTTTCTGACTTGCTCCGCGCGCTCTCTGCGGGTAAGTGCGGGCATATCCCAGGCGATGTGGCAGATCAG
>JAKLES010000180.1 GCA_022711575.1 Deltaproteobacteria bacterium
CGCCTCCTTGTGTCATCGCCTGAAGCCGCTTGTCATAATCGGCATGTTCATGTTCCGGTACATCTTTGAGCGGTTCCTTCTGCAAGGGCGGGAATAAGCATCTAAGCCAGTCACTGGCGTAAATTTGTTGAAATAATTCTTCCTGATTGAGATCCCGATAGTCGCGATAAATATTGAGAACATTTTCCACATATTCGGAAAAAACTTTTTCCATGGCCGTAAATGGATTATCCGCCGCCGCAGGTTTTCGATTCTGACGCGCGATGGAAGCGATGTTTTTAAGCGGACGCATCAGGGGATTGATGTCGGCAAACATATATCTCTGGGTACGCAGCGGGTGCAGATAACGGATCATTTCCGCGGACAGTTCCGTGGTCCAGAATTTTACCCAGGGTCGCATCAGCAACTGATACATGTTGTCGTTGGCTTCGGATATTTTGGATACCACGCTGAAATCCGTTTCATCTTCCGTTCCGTCATCATAGGCGGCAATGTCTGCTAATGTGCGCGGCGCAAAATGACTGGTGAATTTTCCGCCCTTGACATCGCCTTCAATAACCATTTCATAGAGTCCGGGCGGTAGAAAATCAATCATGTCAAAATTGCCGATAATCTCGTTGTGTTCTTTCTTGGCGACAGAGCCTGCAACAAATATCCCCAGGTGGCCGATGTCCTTGTGAACGATGTAAATAATGACCTGACCGTGTCTTTTAATATCTTCCACAGAACTGTAAACGCGGGGAATCCAGTTGAGCGCCTGCTGGGCCGGGGTAATATTGTCGCCCATCGACGCGAAGATGAGAATCGGGCTTTCGATATTTTTCAGACTGATCTTCTGCCCTTCGCGTAGTTCGAGTTCGCCACGTTCAAGTCTGTTGCCCACAAAGAGATTACGGACGATATAGTGGATTTCGTCGGTGTTGAGCATGAAGAAACCACCCCACCATCGCTCAAAGGAAAGATAGCGTTCCTCTTCCGTGTCCACCTGCGAATATACATTATACTGCTTAGTCCAGAAGGTATTGGCCGGATTGAGCAGTTCCATGTTCAGAACCAGGTTCGCGCCGTCGAAAACGCCGTTGCCCAGATCGCTGAAAAATGAATTGACCCACACACCACCCAAGAGTCCTCCCTTATAGCGCATGGGATTGACACCCTCGACACCGCTCCAGTAAGACAGTGGCGCGCCGTTGAGCACCAATGGTCCGGCAACGTCCGGTCGGTCCGCGCACACCAGCGCCGATGCCCAGCCCGCCTGGCAGTTGCCTATCATGGCCGGCGCGTCGGCGGAGGGATGAAGCTCGACAACCTTTTCCATGAACTTCTCCATGGCTTCAATAACATCCGCCATAGTCTGACCGGGGATGGGATCGGTGTAAAACAAGATAAAATAAACCGGATGGCCATGCGCAAGAGCCATGCCGATTTCCGAATCACGCTTGGATCCGCCAATACCGGGGCCGTGACCGGCGCGCGGATCAACAATCACAATCGGCCTTTTAGGCTTGGTCGGACGATCCTTGCTTTTTGTCCGGTAATCGATATGATCGGGCTGTATATCTTCTCTGCCTCGTTCAGAAATTCTGACCAGTGCATAATTGGCGGGCCGATTAAAATTTTTGGCGTTCAGGATCATTTCATAATTATATGTCAGCACCGGCGGCTGGCCGCTACGGATATGTTTGATATAGTTATTGCCTCTTTTGCGAAGAATATCCGTAAAAATGATCGACCGCTGGATGGAGTCCAAGACATATTCGCTCAAATGTTTTTGCCAGTCGGACCACGCCTCATCCCGTTTGGTTCCCGTCTGTGTATCCATCATCATGCTCCTTATTTCCTATTAATTATCCATAATTATTTCAGGTATTTTAACGACGCGTTCCGCCGTTGTCAAGCCATTAAAGGGAGCGTAAAAAAGAACTAATTTTTTATCCACATAGCAAATTAAGTAAAGTTCTGTTATTAAAAACAGGAACCTTCATCAAAAATCATAAAGCGAGAAAATAACATGCCACAAGAAGACTTAAGCAAGCTGAAGATTGATAAATCGGCTAAAAAAAGCGTCACAACCAGCC
>JAKLES010000181.1 GCA_022711575.1 Deltaproteobacteria bacterium
TATGGCCGGATGTCCGACGTGTGCCTTTATGAACCGGGCGCCAGAAGACGAAGTTTCTTAATGATGCCATGTAAATCCTGTTTTTCTGTGAGGGTTAAACCTTGCAGAAACTCTAAATTGCTTTCGGCTATCACTCGGGTTGCTTTCCCGCTCATGGCTTTGCCTTTTTTAGTCAGATGAATGTGGATCGATCGCCGGTCGCCGGGATTTCCCTTGCGTTCGATAAACCCTGTGGCCTCCAGACGGTCAAGAAGACCCGTAAGCGTTGCGCTGTCCAGCTCAGTCCTTTTGCCGAGTTCACTGGATGTGATTTGATCTTCTTTCTCAAGAAAGCCCAGAACCATCGCCTGCACGGATGTGATATTGAGTTCGGAAACCTTCTGACTGAGAAACCGGTTGGCGAGTTGATGGACCTTTGCCAGTTGAAAGAAAATACAATCTGTTTCGAGCATAAAAATGAATTTACCCTTGCATGCAATTTACTTGTACACGAGGATAATAGAGACAAACTACTTTGTCAACTCTTTTATAATAGGCATCTGTGCCACGCCCTAAAGATTTGATAATCATCAAAAGCACCCCATGAATATAACAGCGGATGCGGTAAACTGTTATACTCAGGATGCCCCGTATGCGCGTCGCATAAAAATTAATTTTGTGTTCCTGCTGCTTTGCTCGCCATAGCAATGGCCTGCTGCGCCAGATCATTGGATTGTTTCAGCGTGTTTTGCGCCTCATCAGTATTATGAAAACCCATGGAGTTTTCCGCGGCAAAAAAATCCCATAACCACTGAGCGTTGCGGAGGAGTTCACGCGCCTTATCCAGGTCGGCCTTGTTAACTTTGGGTGCGGCGCCGGCTTTACCGAGCACCTCATGCGCGCGGGCGATGGTTTGCCCCGCCGTGTGCAACAATTGAAAAACGTTGTTTTGCTTTGTTTTGACCCGTTCCAAAATCAATTGTTCGTCCTGTTGATGGCAGGTGCTGCAGGAGGCTTGAATGTGTTTTAGCGGGCTTGTCACCCAGTGTGATGAGTATTTAACTCCGCCTTCCAGCATGAAAGGCATGTGGCAATTCGCACAGGCTAGACCGAACTTGCTGTGGAAACCGTTGCTCGCCAATTCGAAATCGGGGTGCTGGGCTTTGAGCATCTTCGCTTGAGAATCGGGATGCTGCCAGTCCATTTCAAATCCGGATGGGACGTCCTTGTAATAGGCATATATTTCTTGGGGTTTTAATCCTTTATCCCAGGGGAAAATCACGCGCGAAGTTTTCGGTTCAAGGTAATATTCGGAATGACATTGCCCGCATACATAGCTGCGCATATCCTGGCGCGGCGCTTTGGCAACGTCGATGCCGCGTTTTCCCATGGCTTCAATAAAAGCAGGATTACTGACGCGCAGTTGCATACCTTGCGGATCATGACAATTAGCGCAGGAGATGGGATGTTTAATCCTGGACAGCAATTCAGCAAGCGGTGTTTTTGCATAATTCCAGCCCATGTCTTTATAAACATCTCGCAGATTGGGCGTCTTGCAGGTCATGCAAGAGCCTGGCGTTTTTGGCGTTACTCTTTTCGATTCTTTTAAATCATCCATCGAATAAGGATGTCCACGGTCTTCTGAATAATCTTTACTGAAGGCATTTCCTTTGAAGTTCATCAGCATCTCTGGCTGCCTGATGGATTTCTGGAGTTTGATGGAGCCGCCAAATCCTGTGGGCGAAACTGCCATTTCTTTATTTTTCAAATAGCTATTGTATTCCAGCGGATAGATTTTGCCCCACACGGCAGGGTCGTATTCCGTATCGGAAATAACGGTCAGTTTCTCAGCACCGGCCGGAGCTACCAGAAATACACGGATCAGGATGATGAACAGAATAATCAAAACAATGCTCGGCAAAACTTTTAAAAATGCATTTTTACTTTTCACTTTCATTCCCCTTCCTTGTCTTGCCTTCTGAGGTTAACCAAAACACTGTTACACTTCATACAATTCGCGTCATCCTGCAGTAGGAAAACCAGCCCTCATTTACTCTGATTTACTGATCTTAATGTTGAGTATATTATGACACAG
>JAKLES010000182.1 GCA_022711575.1 Deltaproteobacteria bacterium
GAATATTGAAAAACAAAGAGTAGAACAACATTTATTGAATTCTGTCTAATTATTCAATCTAAAAGAAGTTGCTGTTACGACCACGGCAAGCGGCATCATCCACCGGACAATCGCGATACTAGGATAACCTCATCCCCGTCTTTTAATTTTTCTTTTAGAGGTATTCCTTTCCCGTTTACAATCGAAACCATCTTGAGCTTTTGCGGTATTTTCAGATCGCTAATGAGTTGTTCCGAGGTCAGGCCGTCGGCAGTCACCAATTCATGTTCTGTAAAATACTTTTTGATGATGCCGACAGGCCTTACCTTGATTTTCATGAATGAAACCTCACCACACATTGGCTGCTTCTTGGCTTAAGCCGCATTCATTAAGAGCCGCCTTTGAAGGGATTCCTTTTTCAGGATCCATGTCCATGAGCTCGTAGAATTTCTCTTTCATCCCCGTAAAATTGATTTCGATCCCTTGCGGTTCCCCATCCCGCGCCGGTTCAAGCATTCGCGGCGTCAGTTCATCGTTCTTGGCGGTAAGCCCGTACCTGTAATTCATTAATCTCTTGAGGTAGAATATTCGGCGTCCGGCGTTCATCATGTCTTGGGCATCCCAGTTATAACCTGGGACGGTGTTAAAAAGCTCGACCCACTCAGGTATGCTGACTTCTCGATCCGCGAACTGGCAAAAACAGGCGCTGTTTTCTATGCAGCCAAGCTCGATCGAAATGACCGCAGCCTCAGGTTTATTTACGTCTGTCATGGGTTCGAGTTCAAATTCAAAACCGATCTCGGGATAGTAACATGATCCCATTTCAACAAAAAGCATGGGGTCGGCTACGTGACACGCGCCACGCGCGCTCATGGCGTACGTCAGTGCCATTCCATGACCGCCGCCGCGCGGGTCGTGCATCGGCGCTTCGAGTCCCTTGCTTTGCGTCGTGTAGTTGATGGAATCTTTCCCGATTTTTTCTGCCGCCGAGACACTTCCTTCGGCAAGAAGAGCGCCGAGATTACCTTCCCTTTTCACTATCTTCGGAAGTACGATGTTAATGACTGTTTCCATGTCTCCCCAATTGAGTTGAATTCCATCCGTATCCGCTTCAGTAAGGTCTCCTTTTTCAAAAGCTTCCATGGCCCACGCAATGGTTACGCCTGATGATATGGTATCCATGCCCATATCATTACAAATTCTATTTGCCTTGCATACGGCCGCAAGGTCCAGTGAACCCATCAGCGAGCCATAGGCTACTATGGTCTCATATTCGGGACCGGGTCCCTCGGGAATAGTCCAGGGACCTTCTTTGACCTCGACGACACGCTTGCAGGCGATTGCGCAATAAGCGCAGGCACCCCTTTTTGTCAGGTACTTATCCGTGAGGGTAGGTCCGGAAAGAGCGTCTGTGACTTCTTCCCAGAAATTCGATGTGAAATTTTTTATAGGAACATCACCTGTGAATGCACCACCGCCAAGATTAGCTGCTGAGCCGTTCTCGTGCAAAACGTTCGAAGCAAGTGCGTCTTTTATCTTAGCGTTAAGCTCCTTCCTGAGTTCCTCGTATTTCTCAGGATCGGCTAGAGTCATTTCTTTTTTCGCTGCTTTGACTACGATGGCCTTGAGATTCTTTGAGCCCATTACAGCTCCGAAACCGGTACGTCCGAAGGTGTGGTGCCCTTCGTTCATAATACAGGCAAATTTCACAAGGTTCTCTCCCGCCGGGCCTATTGTGACTGTGCGGCAAGTCTTGCCATGTTTGTTTCTTAACTCCTTAGTTACTTCCTCAATGCCCTTGCCCCAGTATTCCGTACCATCCACTATGGATATTTTATCATCCTCAATTAAAAGAACTGAAGGCTTAGGTGACTTACCTGTTAAAACAATGCCGTCATAACCTGCGTATCTGAGCTCCGGGGCGAAAAACCCACCGCAGGAGGAATCCGCCCAGTGCCCCGTGAGAGGCGAACGGCCGGCGACGCTGTTCCTGCTGGCGCCGGAGAGCTTTAATCCTGAGAAGGGTCCGTTCATGAAAATGAGCATCGCCTCCGGAGAAAGGGCGTCCGCATTGAAGTCGCCCTTTTCCCA